>NZ_JCACKM010000025.1:48311-58313 GCF_059505385.1 Desmonostoc vinosum | reverse complement strand
ATGGATCGATAGCTTTCTTGTCGATTGGCTCTACTTAAAATTGTCCGGAGTATTGCTATAAGGGTCTGGGGTAGAAATCCCAGAGAGACTACGGAGTCTCAATTTAGTTGACCTTTTTCAGGTCGCACTGCCAGCATTTAGCTGAGATACTTGTCTTATTGCAAGAAATCGAGCCGAGGTGGATTTGAGAATGAGCTTTTGGAGTGACCTAGCCTTTCGCTTGTCTCCAACTTGAACAGCTTTAAATACGCGCTTTTGAAGGCGGAAAAGATTTCGGCGGAATTTCTTCCACGGTAGGGCTTTCCAAGATTCACTAGTTTTATAACTGTGTCTAATCATTTTCTCTTCTAGAGTTTGTATTTTCTGAACACCTCAGACCAATTACGGTCTGTCCTACCCGAATTGTGGGGATTCCGCTTCTCGTCTAGCCTACTTGGGGTTCGACTGCCCCTAGACCCACAATTCGTTTTTATTCGTTCCCTCGGAGAGATTGATTGTTCCTTTAGGTGTGGTCACTTCAACTACTAGATTCCCAGGACTCTTACCGTTTCTAGGTTGAAGAACGGCGGGAATTAATTCTCCAGTGAAATCAGGGATTTTTTTTGTTACGCCCTGTTTTATTGTAAGTTGCTTTTCTAGACCCGATTTCACCATAGGAACTCCCTGTTAGCGCCAGTGTCAACCCGCAACGGTCGTCTGATTACGCCCTGTTCCCAGCTTCACTCTACAAGAACCGAGCTTGTTCGGTGTGGGCAGATAAGGAGTCAATTCTGAGTCTGAATGGCAAGACTTACACTTGCATCCGACCGAGAGTTCAGCCCTTAATGACAGTGATCTGCTGTCAGGCTGGCTTAGTTATGTACGGACTGATTACCGTGATTCACTAAACAACGAATCGCACCAACCCACAATATCCATTCCCAATAACTGGGACTATCCTCGCTTTAGCTTTAGTCAGCGCACACAACAGGGCGTTATCGTTGGCATGGAGTACTACCTCACCAACAGCCAATTAGCTTATCAATACGGTCAAGGTTGGCGTTATGCTGTCATGCATCATGACGATTGTGAGGAGATTAGGCATTATTTTGATGACCAAATTCAAACGCTATCTCTTGCAGAATTACGAGCGCAAATAATCGCTGAAATTGACGAACATACTCAACAAATAGATGCTCTCAAGCAACAGTTAGCAGCCGTAACAGGGGGCAGGGTAGATGACTAAAACTGTTGATAACTACGTAGAAATAACAGCCTCTAAATTACTACGCTCTCTGCATAAAAGCGGGGGGAAAGCACCTCTGCACCGTGTTCAGTTCACTAATTCAATTATTCAGTACCTTACCAATTCGCAGTTCGCAGTTCGCAATTGCGGACGTAATTGTCAATTGGTTCATTCAGGGTACAAGCCCCCACTAATTTAATTGCGAATTGCGACTTGCGAATTGTTTTGGCGTGGATTTCTCTTAAAGATTGCTGAAGATTGTTGAATTAAACATAAGAATTAGGAGTAATGAAAAATGCCTCATCCCAATCTGCATACTTTGGTTGCTGCTGCAAAATTTATCCTCAGCGAGATTGACAGACATCCTGATTTCAAGGCTATTAACTATCACCCAGACTTAACAATTGGTGATGCTCAAACTGCACTGACTCATTTGAAATCGCAACTAGAGGAGAATTGTGATTTGAACCATGTCTTGACCAAACGATCACGATATACTTCATAACCCCATAGGACAACATATAGTTCAAAGCTATAAATGGAGTTGAAAAACCTCAAAATTTAAGTACAGCAAGCAATAGGGCTTTTGTGGTTCATTTGTATGCAATGCAGCGAACAGAGCTTTTAAAACTGAGTCCAAATGCGATCGCTTGATCACTTAATTTGTGGCTAAAACTGTTTTTGAACTATATTGTTGGCGTTTTGAATCATATTGTGACCGAATGTTGCAAATTTTAGCTCTCATTCATGTGTCACAATCTGGTTTTTTTACAAAATGCATAAATAAAACTTTTGGTGACATTATGGTTCATATTAAAAACACACGGACATGATTTGATTCATAGCATGAGGTGGTGAATTAGCTCTTAACCTTGAAATTCCGTTAACCTTTGGTCAGGCTATGGTTCAAAATTTGGTCACGCGGGGGGTAAAATCACAAGAATCAAAACCCCTCTGTCAAATCACAAGGATCTCCTAATAAGTAAAAACAATCGCTTGAATGAATAGCACTCACACAGGCGATGGCTTCGTCTGCCGCAGGCATCGCAAACCAACAAAGACATCTCTAATACCGATTCTCCAAAATTCAGCAACAGATCAAAACTCACAAACCCTTGTAAAATCTTGCTTTCTTAATTTGAATTTTGAATATGGTATTACATAGCTCCCTACTTTTAAAACATTTCTAAAGTTCAGCAGCAACAATAGCTATAGTTTTCGAGTCATTGTCTAGTCTTGACTTCTATTACCGAGCGAAGTCGCAGGACGAAACAATATCTTTAGTTTTCGGGTTGTTGTCTAGTCTTAGCCATCCTGGGCTTCCGACGTATTTATAAATCCAACCATCATTATGTAGCTGGTATAATTTTTGAGTTGTGCTTTGTCCATTTGCTGATAATAGACTTGTTATTTGTGAGACAACTAATGCAGAAGTAATGGATAGTAGACTTAATGTGCTTATAGTTGCACTAGGGATGTATTTGATACAACTCTTAACTGCTTTCGTTATTTTCAGTCGCATTCATTTTTCTCCTTGTGAACAAAGATAATCAAAAAAAATAATACTTATGCCAATTTACAAGGGTTTAACTTAATACTGTATTTATATTTCTTTAAACTCTTACAACAACACGAGGGCAAACTGAACACACGCTCCTCTCAAAATTCCCTGCTACACCTGTAGCCCTACAAAAGCATCAACACATTCGCCAGTATCGCAATCTGCCTCGCCAATATCTGCTTCGCCTCAGTTACCGACCCATGTCGTAGCTCATGAATGGCTTGATGCAACCCTGTATGTGCGTTGCTTGCTCCGTTGATTGCTGTCTGTAATACTTGTGGGTCTGTCATCCTGCAACCCTTTCTGTGCAATTATTCTAAATAGCTTTGTGGAGGAGCGGTCAGCTACAAGATACCGCAACTCCAATTTTTAGTACTTGTGCAAACTTTTACCTAAGAAAAGTAATGATAACGCTCTTAAAGTAGGATAGTTAGAAGGCAGTCGATTTGTGGTAACGGGAAGAGGTGGTGTTTCGCAAAATCCAATGCAGGAAGTGATGAGCGATCGCACTTGGTCTGATCTGCGAGATTTATCTGCATACCGAAAAACACAGCAGGTACAAGCACAAATACCCCTATCGTCAGAAATCTTTGTCCAAGCAACTTCCTGGCATCGCAATGCTTAGGGCAAAATTGAATTAATTGCGGCTCAACCAGCCTATTTACAACCATTTTTAAGCTGTGCTGCGATACCAAACTAATCAGTCCCGATGTTGAAAATGGTAAAGTCAAAGCGGAGGTTTTGATATGGCTCAAGCTTTAACCCAACTATTTACTTTTGAAGAATTTATCGAATGGCTGCCAGAAAACGCTGGGAAGCGTTACGAGTTACACGATGGGATAATTGTTGAAATGTCTCAGCCGAGTGGAAAACATGAAAAAGTTACGGGATTTTTAGCAGGAGAAATTACCGTTGAATATAAACGCTTGCAATTGCCATATTTTATCCCTAAAACAGCATTAGTAAAACCACCAAGAAAATCATCTGGTTATTCGCCGGATGTGGTTTTAATCAACGATGCTAATTTACACAATGAGGAATTGTGGGAAAAAGAATCTACCGTGACTCAAAGCAAATCCATTCCTTTAATTATCGAGGTTGTGAGTACAAACTGGGAAGACGATTATTACACTAAATTAGGGAATTATGAAGCAATGAAGATTCCCGAATATTGGATTATTGATTATGCAGCTTTGGGAGCCAGAAAATTCATTGGTAATCCTAAACAACCAACTATTTCTATTTATCATCTAGTTGATGAAGAATATCAAGTCGCGCAATTTAGAAATTCGGAACTTATTATATCCCCTACTTTTCCAGATTTAAAACTAACTGTTGAGCAGATTTTTAATGGTGCTTTGTAGAGCTTTTTTATATCTAAACTCCATGAAAATCTCGATAATATTAATATGCTGATAGCTGCTAATTATTTTGATTTCAGCCAATGAGTGTTAGCTAGACCACAATTTTGGGAACCCTGATACCAGAACGTCGGGGAATAATTTCTGGTATGAAAGCGATTCGCAAAGTTACAAGCCTTCAACTTAATGCTTTTCTATTTATATTAACAAATGTGCTATTAACTTCGGGAATGCTGTTGCCAGCAATGGCTCAAGTCACATCTGATGGCACTACCAATACCATTGTCAACCAAAGCGGGAATAATTTCACGATTCTCAACGGTATTGAAAAAAGTAGCAATTTATTTCATAGTTTCCGTGAATTATCTGTGCCAACAGGTGGGTCAGCAACCTTTAATTTAGTTAATACGCCAAATATTACTACTATATTTAGTCGAGTTACAGGTGGAAATGTTTCCAATATTCAAGGATTAATTCAAACTCTTAATAGTAATAATCCGGTAAGTTTATTTTTGATGAATCCGGCGGGAATTGTGTTTGGTAAAAATGCTAGTTTGAATATTGGCGGCTCATTTGTGGGAACGACGGCAAATAGCATCAAGTTTGCCGATGGTATGGAGTTTAGTGCGGTGAATCCGACCAGTCCGTCGTTGTTGACGATTAGCGTGCCGATTGGCTTGCAAATGGGCAGCAATCCTGCCCCCATTACCGTACAAGGCAACGGACACCGACTTACTACCGCCAATCCTAATTTCCCTGCGACCCCTAGTGCAACTCCCACGGGGTTACAAGTGCAACCTGGGCAAACGCTGGCTTTAATTGGCGGCAACCTAGGTTTCACAGGCGGTACCCTGACAGCGACGCATGGGCAAGTGGTGATCGCTGCTGTCGCCAATGGACAGATCGGTCTGACAGCCAGCGCCCAAGGCTGGGATTTCGACTATAGCGGTGTCTCCAGCTTTCGAGATATTCAACTAGCGCAACAGTCGATGCTGAATGCCAGTGGCATTGGCGGTGGACGCATCCAAGTGCAGGGAGCAAATGTAGGCTTGACAGATGGCTCAACAGCGTTGATCCAAAGCTTTGGTCTCCTGCCGGGTGGTGGAATTCAAGTTCGAGCTACTGATACCGTGAACATTCAGGGCAGCACACCCAATGAAATCATAGCGAGTGGGTTACGCACCAATCAGTTAGGGAGGCTTGGCGGTGGCAGCATTAAGATTGACACGCGCCGACTCAGCTTGCAGCAAGGCGGGGAAATTCGCGCCCAGAACTATGGAACGGGTGACAGCAGTGCCGTACAGATCAACGCTACGGAGTCGCTGGCAGTCGTTGGGTTTACACCTCTCACCCGACGGAACAGCACCATTACAACCCGTTCTTTTGGCGTAGGCGCAAGCGGTGCGATTACCCTCACATCGAGAGACATGACACTGCTGGATGGAGGTGGTGTCGTAGCACTTGCCTTCAGCACTGGAGAAGCTGGGAATGTGACGGCGAACGTTGATCGAACGTTGTTGATCAAAGGCACCGAACCTACATTAGTCCAGCGCAGCGGTATCGCTTCCGCTAGCGTTGTTACTGGCAATGCGGGACAAGTCTTGGTAAATGCTCAACGCATCAATATCCAAGCGGGTGGGCGCATCTCGTCATCGGCTTCCGCGCAGGGCAATGGGGGCAATCTGACCGTGAATGCCTCTGAATCCATTACGGTACAAGGAAAAGGGAACGGTCTCCTAGACTATAGTTCGATTGATGCATCGGTGATCATTTTCGATGAAGCTTTCCGACGGCTGTATAATCTCCCTCCTGTTCCCAGTGGAGCATCGGGCAACCTTACCGTGACGACATCGCAACTCAATATTCTTGATGGTGGGGTGGTCGGCGTCAGAAACGATGGAACGGGAAATGCCGGTAACTTAGTGGTGAATGCTAATACCATTCGATTGGATCGCCAAGGACGCATCACCGCATCCACCCAAGCGGGGGAAGGTGGCAATCTTAATGTGAAAGCCAACAGCTTGATTTTGCGACACAACAGTTCGATTACAGCCACTGCAAGCAGTAATGGGAATGGCGGCAATGTCACCATCAATGCACCCGTGATTGTCGGCTTTGAAAACGGCGATATCATTGCTAATGCGATCGCAGGTCGCGGTGGCAATATTAACATTACCACGCAAGGCATTTTTGGATTGAAGTATCGCGATCGCCTCACTCCTGAAAATGACATTACAGCTAGTTCTGAATTTGGTGTTAACGGTACAGTTGATATTAACAATTTTGGAGTTGACCCCAGTTCTGGCTTAGTTGAATTACCTGTAAACTTAGTCGATTCCTCACAACAAATTGCTACAGGATGTTCTAGTACAAACGGCAGTAGTTTTGTGGCAACAGGACGGGGTGGTGTTCCACACAATCCCAATCAACAAGTGATGAGCGATCGCACTTGGTCTGATATCCGCGACATTTCTGTATTCCGCAAAACTGGCGAAGTCACGGCACAAATTCCACCATCGCTAGAAACTCTGGTTCAAGCTACGTCTTGGCATCGTAATGCTGAGGGCAAAATTGAGTTAATTGCTGCTGCTCAATCTATTGCGAATGTACAACAAGCATTAACCTGTGCAGCGATTTCTAGATAATATGTAGGAGTCATCAACGGAAATACAAAATGCCGCTTAACTAATTGTATAGCCGTAGTCACATAGGTTAGGACAGTATTGATTGCTCAAAGCCTTGTAGACGCGCCAGAGGCTTCCCGTAGGGTAGCAACTGGATTTACTACTCAGCACGGGCTAAACCCTAGCTATCCGCTAACAGCACTTTGCTATATGCGATCGCTCATTAGGTGATAGATCGCATTATATGTTGGGCAATATACATCTAGTGATTTCCTCAACACTTGTGCTGTGCTTAATAATTAAGCTAAGTAATTATGACTTTCCGAATTAAACCTACTCGTTGGCTATACGTCAGCCTCAGTATTTTCAGTTTATGTTTAGCATTTACCATTACACCTATAAAAGCATCTCCACCAGTCACAAACTCGACTATCTCTTCCTCCCAGTCTAGTAATTGGCTAGAACAAGGACGGAATCTCTACCAATCAGGACGGTTTGCAGAAGCCATTACAGCATGGCAAACGGCAACAAAGCAATATCAAAAACAGGGCGATCGCCTCAATGAAGCCCTGAGTTTAAGTTACCTTTCCCTGGCACAACAGGAACTTAATCAGTGGGAAGCTGCTGGAAAATCTATCGAACAAAGTGTAAAACTTTTGCAAACGGCTAAACCCTCTGCTGATGCGATTATCTGGGCGCAAATACTGAATACAAAAGCCAATTTACAACTACGTACTGGTCATCCTGAAACTGCCCTCGAAAGCTGGCAACAAGCTCAAAAATATTACGAGCAGGCTAAGGATACAATGGGAAGCCTGGGTAGTCAAATTAACCAGGCACAAGCATTACAAAGTTTAGGATTTTACCGTCGCTCCCGACAACAATTAGAAGAACTAACACAAAAATTGGCAGCAATGCCAGATTCGGAAGTTAAAGTTAGTGGGTTGCGATCGCTTGGTTTAGCTTTGCACGCGATCGGTGATGGCAAAAGCCAGCAAGTCTTAGAGCAAAGTTTGGCCACAGCAAATAAAATTGCAGCTAAAACCCAGTTAAGTTCTATTCTCTCAACTTTGGGAAAAGTTGCCTCTGACTCCCAAAACCCGGAAGCAGCATTAAATTACTTTGAAGACGCTCAAACGGCGGCTACGAACCCAAATGAAGCTTTGCAAGCGCGTTTAGCTCGTTTCAAATTATTGGTGGATTACGACAAACTTTCAGATGCTATCCCCCTGGCATCTCAATTGCGACAACAACTGGAAAAATTACCCTCCAGCCATACTTCCCTTTATGCTGCAATTAATTTTGTGGCGACCTTGAATCGGTTGGAAAAGCCCGACCAAGTTCTACCAATCAAAGACCTGGCGCAACTGATGGCAACTACAGTCAAGTCTGCACAACAGATTGACGATGCGATCGCCCAAGCCTATGCGCTGTATCAGTGGGGACAACTCTACCGACGCACCCAGCAGTGGTCACAAGCAAAGGAATTAGCCCAGAAATCCTTGAATATTGCCCGTCAACTGCAAGCTGACGATATTATTGCTCAATCGGCATGGCAGGTAGGACAGTTGTACAAACAACAAGGCGATCGCCCAAAAGCGATTTCAGCCTATACTGAAGCTGTTAAGTCGTTAAAAGCACTGCGTTCCGATTTGGCTGCGGTTAACCCTGATATGCAGTTCTCTTTTGGCGAAAGTGTAGAGCCTGTCTACCGAGAACTAGTAAGTTTACTTTTAGATGAGCAACCAACCCAGGCAGCACTAATACAAGCCCGCGAATTAATTGAGTCACTGCAAGTCGCTGAACTTGATAACTTTTTCCGGGAAGCTTGTTTGGATAAAGCACAGCAGATTGACAAAGTTGACCCCACAGCAACGGTTATTTACCCGATTATTTTAAGCGATCGCCTAGCGGTGATTCTCTCCAAAACTGGGGAACCTCTGCGTTATTATGCAATTCGCAAACCCCAAGCAGAAATTGAGCAAACTCTGAATAATTTGCTTGTTGCTCTCAACCCTGTTTCAGATTCCCAACAAAGAGAGCAACTTACCCAACAAATCTATGATTGGTTAATTCGTCCTGCTGAGCAAGAACAACTTTTTAAAGATACTAAGACATTAGTATTTGTTTTGGATGGGAAGTTACGCAACATTCCCATGTCTGCTTTACACGACGGTAAGCAATATCTGATTGAGAAATATGCTGTTGCCCTCTCGCCAGGATTGCAACTTATGACTGCCCATCCGCTTCAACAAAACAAAATCAATGCGATCGTCGGTGGTATCAGTCAATCTCATGCTGGCTTTGCTGCCTTGCCTGCGGTGGAATCGGAAGTAAAGCAAATTTCCCAGACAGTGCCATCTGATCTGTTACTAAACCAAAAGTTCACCAGTCAAGCCCTAGCTGATCGGGTAAAATCCAGTCGTGTCAATGTCGTTCACCTCGCAACTCACGGACAGTTTAGTTCCCGTCTTGAAGATACCTTCTTACTGACATGGGATGGACAAGTTAATGTCAAGGAATTGTCTGAACTGCTGAAAAATCGGGGCGGCAATTCATCAAAAGCAATTGAATTGCTAGTACTGAGTGCCTGCGATACTGCAACAGGGGATGACCGCGCTGTCCTGGGACTGGCAGGTTTAGCAGTCAAATCCGGTGCGCGTTCTACGATCGCCACCCTATGGCCTGTCAAAGATAAGGCAGCCCAAATGCTGATGACTCGCTTCTACGACCAATTACGACAACCTAAAATTACCAAAGCCGAAGCACTGCGACAAGCGCAAATAAACCTGATTCGCCAAACAGATTTTCGTGACCCGTTCTTTTGGTCTGCTTTTGTTTTAGTTGGGAACTGGCTTTGATTAAGTAAAATTATGTACATTAAAGTCTAATATATGACAAATATGCTATAGCGGCAGAGATAGAAATCGCCTATAAATAATAAGATGTATACTTTTTCAGTCGCCTGATTAGGAATTCTCAAACGAACTGAATACTGTATTTAGATTAATGTATATTTTGTATCAAAAATTTACAAAAACAAGAGGTTAATCATGAAATGTCGATATTTAATTAGTGCATTGAGCGTCATCGCTCTAGTTGCTAATGGTGTATGCAGCAGTGCTTATGCTGTAACATTTACTCCGCCGACCAATAATGGCGCTCCCAGTCAAGCAACGGGAGGAGCCTCGCGTGGTAATCTGTTTACTCCAAAGAAAGGAAATGGTGCGC
>NZ_JCACKM010000025.1:0-48211 GCF_059505385.1 Desmonostoc vinosum | reverse complement strand
CCAGTCAAGCAAGTGGAGGGGCTTCCCGTGGTAATCTGTTTACTCCAAAGAAAGGAAATGGTGCGCCCAGTCAAGCAAGTGGAGGGGCTTCCCGTGGTAATCTGTTTACTCCAAAGAAAGGTAACGGCGCTCCTCAACAAGCAAGTGGAGGGGCTTCTCGCGTTGGCACTTACTACTTGAATCCTTCGACCGTAGCAGCAACAAGCCCAACCGCGCTAATTGCACTCCTACCTCAGAGTTTTTATGGCACAACGGTGTCTGAACGTCCGACTGTGATGGTGTATATCCCTGCTTCCAATGCTCAAGAAGCCGTATTCAGCCTTAAGGATGAAACTGGTAAAACCCAGTATCAAGTGACTATTCCAGTTGCTGGAAAAACAGGGGCGATGTCTACGACGGGCTTCGCCTACGCCATTAAATTACCTGCTGATGCACCCGCTTTAGTCGTTGGTAAAAACTATCAATGGTTCTTGGCACTGAACATTAATGGAAAACTCAGTCCGAGTACACCCTATGTTGATGGTTGGATTCAACGCATTCCACTCAGTAGTGAACTAGCAGAGGCAATACAACAGCAAGATGCATTGAAGCGGGCAACTGCTTTTGGTAAACATGGAGTTTGGTATGACTGTGTAGCAACACTTGCGGCATCATACGCAGAACAACCCAACAATGCAACCGTTATTAAGCAATGGGAAGAACTTCTGACTTCAGTTAGCTTGAAAGAGATTGCAACGGCTCCATTAGTGATATCTGCAAACTAAGAAGGTATTAGACATCTGGTGAAAATGAATGTAGAGACGTTGTATCACAATGTCTCTACAGGGGTTCTGGATAAATAAGAGAAAATTAATTTTTTAACCCACGGAGGTGGGTTTTGTCTGTGTAGACGAGGTTTCTAACTGCCGATTTAACCTGAAGTTGACACCAATAAGTAATGCCTCATATCGACTAACCAAAATAAATTAACTGTATGGCATGTGGCGTAAATTCCAAACTTTGATTCAAAGCACTCGCAGCGTTTTAATTATTACTCCAAGCGTTGCCCTCACAGTCATGATTGGTCAGTCGTTGGGACTTTTCAATTTGCCAGAATGGAAACTTCGTGATGAATGGGTGCGACTACGATCGCAATCAGAAATAGCTGATGAAGTTGTAATTGTCACCATTGATGAGCAGGATATTCAATCGGTCGGTAAATGGCCTGTTCCTGACTGGGCATTAGCAAAATTATTAAAAAAAATCAAAGCACAACAACCCCGTTCCATTGGTTTAGATTTATATCGGGATTTACCAGAAGGAAGCGGTTACGAGCAACTTGTGCAAGTCTTTCGTACTACTCCCAATTTAATTGGAGTTGAAAAAATTACTGGTGAGCGAGTCAATCCCCCACCGGAGTTGAAAAAAAATGACCAAGTGGGATTAGCTGATTTGGTTTTAGATGGCGATCGCCATGTGCGTCGGGCCTTACTTACAGCCGAAGATGCTAAGTCAGAGGGAAAAATTAAAGCAGGACTGGCAACTCATGTAGCCCTCAAGTACTTAGAAGCCCAAAAGATTACCTTAGAAAGTATTGACGAAAAACAGCAGAAGTTTCGATTAGGCAAAGCAATTTACCAGCCACTCAAAAATCAAGAAGCAGGTTATAGTGATGCCGATGTCGGAGGTTATCAAATTCTTCTGAATTGGCATGGTTCAGAAACTGCATTTCGCACAGTTTCCATGCGTGATGTCTTAGCAGGAAAACTTGACGCAGATTTAATGCGCTCGCGCATGGTGTTTGTTGGTTCAACTGCTGCTAGTACCAATGACTTCTTTAGCACACCCTTCAGTTCATCTTTGATATCTGCTCAAAAACCGACTCCTGGTGTGGTGATTCATGCCAATATTGCTCTCCAACTGGTACGAGGGGCAAAAATAGGGAAAACCAATCTGTACGGAATTTCAGGTATCTCTTCGTTGGTCTGGATTGTTTTGTGGTCTATCCTTGGCTCTGGGGGTAGTTTATGGTTAGCTAGTGCGCGTGGGAAGGGGAAGTGGCAAATTCCCGGTGGTAAGATTCTCTGGGCAACTGTGGGCTTGAGTGGGGTGTTGATAGGAGGTAGCTACTACATATTCTTATCTGGTATTTTGATTCCGGTCACGCCTGCTCTAGCAGGGTTTATTAGCAGTGTAATTGCAACGATAAATGCCTACAAGCAGCAAAAGTTAGAAGAAACGAACCAGCAATTAGAAATTGCCAACGCTCAACTTTTAGATTATTCCAAAACCTTAGAGGCAAAAGTTGAAAAGCGAACTCATGAACTGCTTGTTGCAAAGCTTGCTGCTGATGCTGCTAACCAAGCAAAGAGCGAGTTTCTGGCAAATATGAGCCACGAGCTACGCACACCACTCAATGGCATCCTTGGTTATGCACAGGTGCTAGAGCGATCGCTAAATCTCACAGACAAAAATCAAGAAGGGGTGAGAATTATCCACCAATGTGGTTCGCACCTGCTGATGCTAATTAATGACATTCTCGATCTCTCAAAAATTGAAGCTCGGAAATTGGAATTAGTTACTAGTAGCGTGCATTTGCCTAGTTTTTTACATGGTGTAACCGAGATTTGTGGTATCCGAGCTGAGCAAAAAGGAATTAGCTTTAATGTTTTGCTCAGCGATTCCCTACCACTTGCCATTCAGGTAGATGAAAAGCGACTGCGGCAAGTGTTAATTAACTTGTTAGGTAATGCGATCAAGTTCACAGACAGTGGTAGCGTAACGTTCAAAGTAGATGTCATTTCTCAAGAGTCATTTGTCATTTGTCATTCGACAAAAGTGGATAAACCACAAATGACAAAGGACAAAGCGCAAAGGACAAATTGCAAAATTCGCTTCCAGATTGAAGACACGGGTGTTGGTATGTCACCAGACCAACTGGAAAAAATCTTTTTGCCGTTTGAGCAAGTGGGTTCAGCAGGTCAGCGTTCTGAAGGGACAGGCTTAGGATTAACCATCAGTCAAAGAATTTTGGCATTGATGGGAAGCCAAATTCAGGTACAGAGTCACCTGGGTGAAGGGAGTTTATTTTGGCTGGATTTGACAGTACCGCTTGCCCACGAATGGAATGAAGGCAAAACGGCTTCAAGCTACCAAAAAATCACCGGGATTCGGGGTAGTGTACCTCAAGTTCTCATTGTTGATGATGATGACAACCACCGTTCCATGTTGACTAGTTTGTTGCAAGAAATTGGTTGTCGAACCCTGGAAGCGACAGATGGTAAACATGGGTTGAAACTGGCAACCGAACATCACCCGGATGTGATTCTCCTCGATTTAGCCATGCCTAATATGAATGGTTTTGAGTTGATGGTTCACCTGCAAGAAAGCCCACAAACCTGTTCTATTCCGATTATTGTCTCTAGTGCTAACGTACTTGAGGACAATCGTCACCGGACTTTACAAGCAGGGGCAACAGCATTTGTGCCTAAACCTCTCCAAATAGATGAATTGATCAATGTATTGCGATCGGTTTTAAAAGTTGACTGGATCTATACCCAATCTCAACCTCAGCAGTCACCTGCCAACAATGAGCAACTAGGTAACAGTGAATTGATTTTGCCTTCTGAGGGTATTTTGCAACAACTCTATCATCTAGCAATGATGGGGGATATCTCGGCAATAGAGGAAATTTTAAAAGAGTTGATTGAGCTAAATCCGCAACAAGCTGCTTTTGTGGCTGAGTTGACGAAACTCACAACAACTTTTCAAACAGTAAAAATACGTAAATTTCTCAAAAAATTTGTAACAATGGAGTCGCATCAATAATGGACGATTTTTTCTCGAAACCAATGCGTATCCTTTTGGTGGACGACAATCCAAATAATCTGAAGGTGCTATCTGAAACGATTCAGGGATATGGCTGGAAAGCACTCATAGCAACAGATGGAGAATCGGCGATCGAACAAGTAGAATACGCTGCTCCCGATCTAATTCTCCTAGATGTCATGATGCCAGGTATTGATGGATTTGAAACATGCCGCAGACTAAAAGCCAATTCCATCACTCAGAACATTCCGGTCATTTTTATGACTGCCTTATCTGATACCACAGACAAGGTAAAAGGGCTGGAAATTGGTGCAGTTGACTACATTACTAAACCCTTCCAACAGGAAGAAGTTATTGTTCGATTAAAATTACACCTTAAAATCTCCCATCTTACTCATACTCTAGAACAAAGAGTGCAAGAACGTACCGCAGAATTAACCCAATCTCTACAACAGTTACAGCAAACCCAACTACAACTTATTCAGAGTGAGAAAATGTCTACCCTTGGACAACTTGTTGCAGGTATAGGTCATGAGATTAATAACCCGATTGGTTTTATTAGTGGAAATTACTCTCATATTGAGGAATATGTGAAGGATCTCCTGCGTTTGGTAAATCTACAACAGCAAAAGTTACCATACCCAGACCTGGAAGTTGAAGAACTCGTTGAAGAAATTGACTTAGAATATCTGGCGGAGGATTTACCAAAACTTTTGTTATCAATGCACCAGGGAATTGGTCGTCTTAAGGATATCAGCCTTTCTTTGAGAACCTTTGCTCGCTCTGATATCTCATCTAAGGTGGAGTTTCAGATTCACGAAGGAATCAATAGTACTTTAATGCTGTTAAAACATCGACTTAAAGACCAAGGAAACCGCCCTAAAATCGAGGTTGTCACACAATACGGTGAGTTACCTCCAATCAGATGCTATCCTGGACAACTCAATCAGGTATTTATGAATATTATCGCTAATGCGATTGATGCATTTGATGACATCCATCAAAACCGCTCAGATCAGGATATCCCTTACATCATCATGATTACTACATCAGTCGAGTGTCAGCAACAAGCCGTTACAATTTGCATCGAAGATAACGCTCTTGGTATGCATCCTGAAGTGCAAGCTAGAATTTTTGAGCCATCTTTTACAACTAAGGCTGTAGGTAAGGGTACTGGGCTAGGATTAGCTATCAGCCACCAGATTATTGTTGATAAACACAATGGACAAATTAACTGTTCGTCAACCTGTAGTAAGGGAACGCAGTTTATTATTACTCTGCCAATTTAGCTTTTGCAAAAAAAATTTTCAACTTTTATTAACACTTCTTTCCTCATGCCTCCGGTCACTGAGCGTAAAGCCTGCGGCATAGCTTCTCTACGAACGCTTACCGCGTAGGAAGCAATACTTTTTGGTTAAGAATTAAGCAGTATTAATAATGGAAAAATTGAGTGGCTGACGTTGAGTACCAGTGCCACGATGAATAGGCTTCTTAGACGGAAATTTGGAACGAGTTTTTTTGACTAGTCGAGGATTGCTTTTTTCCTGCGGAGGCGGAATCTTCTCATCCAAAATCTCCATGATTAACCATGACCAAAAAAAGGGAGTTGTTCGGTTGGAGTATGTTGAAACTCAGGTATAGCGGCACGAATAACTTTGAGAGTGCCAGTAAAACCCAAACCTAGAGGTGATATCCCGGCTTGCTCAGAGGCTTGGAACATTAAAAAGCGCACAGCCCAATGCCCTAAGAGCCAACCATAAACTTCCTGAACAACTTCGCGGGGATTAAGCGAGCGGATAGGCGTTTTACGACCATTAAGATGGGTTTTTAACTCATCAATTGTATGTTTCCGCTTTCTTGTCTCCCTACTATCTGTTTGCCCTAATACTTGCTTAATTGTTTACATTGGTATTGCTGTTTCTATCGCTTTCAGCACTTCACCTGATTCTATTCCTTGTGCGACCAACGAAAATTTTTTGAGTTGCATTTAGCTGCTGGTTTTTAGGTACAACTCTTAATTTACCTGTTTTTTGGCTTAACCGAAAAGTATTGGGTGCTGATGTTGGTAACAATGCCAGAGGTAGGTGCTGAGCCAGCGATCGCAATGCTGTCAGAACGTGCGATTCGTTTAGTCTAGTTCCCGGTGCGAAACTGCTAAACAAATCAGATATAAAACTTTGTTAATAATCAATAGTTGGCACATACAACTATTGATTATTAACAAAGCTAATTTTAACTCTTTCCTCCGCTATTAGTCATAGTGTAATATAATTGAATTGCCTTCAAGTTTAATTCATAGTAATATTTTCAAACAAAACCGTAAAAAATTATTTTATTTTTGAGAGTTTTTCAACTAATAATAGTTAAATTATGAGCAATAATTCCCCAGCCAACCCAACGACAAAATCCTAACTCTCCCCTATATAAACAACGTTGTAAGCCAAAACACCGTTTCAAAAAACTGATACGTCCTTCTACTCCATTATGCCAACGACGAGCTGTTTTAAAACTTCTTTTTCTTTCATGCTTGATTCGTTCTTTACTTCGATAACCACCTTTGGGTAAAACGATTTCTTTGATTCCTAATAGTTGAGCGTAATTTTCGTTTGTTTGAGAGTAGACACCTCTGTCTGTAGTCACGACTTTTGGCGATGAACCAAAATTTTCTAGATGTTGGGCAAGACTTGGGATTAATTGTTGAGTATCGTGAGGATTACCCTTTAAAATTCGATAGTTTACCTGAGTCTCTGACCTTCTCTAGCAAACTTTGCGATTCTAGCTTTTTTTGACCGTTCTACTACATAAGGTAGCCGCAGAGATACTATAACATTACCCAAACATAGTACCTGCCGTTCAACTCGCCCGTTCCCTTGACTTTTTGGATGCCGCCATCCTTGTGTTCGTTGTTTCGCTGTCTTTATTGGAGATATTGCCGCCAGTTATACCAATTTACGAAAGATATGATACAGATAACTAAGGAGTAAGCTGTTGTGCATTTAAATTGTGATAACAGCGTCGACTTTATTTTTGAGTTTTCGTCCCCATTTAATAATTAACTCTCCTTCATTTAAAAGTTGATGTAATAAATATTCTAGGTCTTCAATTGATTTAAATAGGCGATTAGCAATATATTCCTTTGTCGAGTGCCAGACCAATTCAATTAAGTTATAATCTGGGCTATATTCCTGGAGAAACTCCAAATGAATATTTGGCATTTCTGCTTCAATTTTATTGATATACTCTGATTTTTTGTGAAAACTTGCATTATCAAGAATAATAACTATTTTTGCTCCTTTTTTCACAAAATCTTTAGCTTGATTACCAGCTTCTACCCATTCAAAAACTATTTCTTCATAAAAGATTTTTAGGACTTTATAAAAATTGTCTGCATTGCCTTTATCGATAAATTCTACAAATCTTTTCTTATCTGAATACCTTAATCCTCCCATCACATTAATCCTTCCTTTTCTTCTGTCTCCTCTCACATTTTTTCTGTTACTTAGAGGTAATCAAAAAACACATAGTACTACCAGTAGCTAAACAAAAAAGGATGAGATATTGGTGTGGGGACGAAAGTAGACTAGGGTTAAAAACTGAGCCGGGAAGATTAATTACCAAAAAAGGGGTAAAACCTTTAGGAAATATGCAATGGATGCATAAGCTAAAAAACATCTAAATTACATAATCAAATTAAATAAAACTCTTGTGGGGTGGGCATCTTGCCCGCCCTAATTATGCAAGTTATATGTGGAACAGCTTAGACAATTTTTATCTATATGGCTTGGTAGAACCATTAACTGGAGAACATTTTATTTGGGAATTTTCACATTTAAATACCACCTGTTTCAACATATTTCTGGAAAAGTTTTCGGCTGCATATTAGGAGGATATACACATTCTCCAGCTAGATAACGGAGCTTTTCATTGTAGCCAATATCTTCAAGTGCCAGAAAATATCATTCTTTTATTTCAACCACCGCATACACCACAAGTTAATCCGATAGAACGCTTGTGGCAAGAGATTAAAAAGTCTTTGAGTTGGGAATCCTTTCACTCTTTGAATGAGTTGAGAGAATTTGTATGGCAACGTCTTGAGCAACTTAACACATCAATTGTTGCTTCTATTACAGGTTGGGGTTTTATTTTGGATGCTTTATTTGTATCAGGCTTTTCGTGAATTGGTATTACTCGGCTAAAAATATTTTGAATGTCCGAGGCATTGTTGAAAAATGCAGAGCCGTTACTGGGAACTGAAAATTGACTAAAGCTGTGGAAAAGGTTATTACCGATACGACTTCCATTTGTGATGGTGAAATCGTTGCCACTTTTAGAAACGCTGGAGTTAACTGTACCTTCTGGAGTAACTTGGGCGTTCGCAGGTATAGCCAGAACGGAAGTTAAGTATCCAGTTATGAATGTGGATAGAAAAGCGATCGCTCTCATGAGATAAGTTCTCCCTTTTGCTGATAACATTAGTGTTCCCGCAATGGTGTTATTAACAACTCCATTCACTATGTTCTCTTCAAGCACAAATCAGAGGGTTAGTTAACACCTGAAAGTAAGATGGTGCGTTCAGGCTTGGAATCTAAAGCAGCGTACTGGATATTTTTGATTTGGAAGTTCCTAAAATGGCGAATAGCTGAGTGAAAAATACAACCCATTTTCTTGAAGCGATCGCTTTTCTCCATCCATTGATGTTAGAGGAATACCCCAATCCAGACGGGCTGAAAAGTTATCGCCTTGTTTCCACAGTAGCCCTAACCCTGTACCCACCAGCAAACTAGATGATGGATTTTCACCATTGTTATTCCAACCTTTACCAATATCAATGAAGGGTGTCAGTTGTAGAACGCCGCCGATATTAGGAACACGGGCAATAGGCAATCGCAATTCTGCCGACAATAACACACCATTGTCTGTGAGTAATACATCCTGACGATATCCCCGTACAGTCTGTTGCCCACCTAGACCAAATTGCTCCAATGGCACTAAAGAATCGGCTGCCAGTTGTAAGTCACCCCTAACCAAAAACAGAGTATCGGGTTTTAACTGCCGCACCCACTGTGCCTGTCCCCGCCATGTAAAAAAGCGGCTATCTGGGGCATTATCATTGACATTGGCATCAAACCAATCTACCCCTAAGCTAAATTGCAATCGCGCTGCAAAAACTTGCTGATTGCTGCGTTGGGTATATTCCTGGGTAAAGCGCAGGGCAGAAATTTTAGTTTTTCCCTCTGCATCAGCACCAGGTGATAACGGAAACCCGCCAATATTATCAAGACCTAACTCAGTTTGGCTTTCTTGACGCGAGAAAGATATCCCCACCGCTAATTCTTCCGTTGGCTTCTGCACTAACGGTTGCCGATAACCCACTTCGTAAGAGCGGGTATTTGACAGAATATCAAGGACGCTAAATGGTTGTTCAATAACGTGGTTCCAACCCTGATTAAAACCAAACGATACAGTGCCATTACGAGCATTAACTGGCAGCGTGTAATTGACATTGATCGTATTACTACCATCGGTATTGGCGTACCCAACATTGAGCGTATCGCCAAAACCTAATAAATTGCTTTCTTGCAAATCTATTCCTCGGCGAAAACTACCTACACTTGGCGATCGCCCATTATCTAAGGTTGCTGTTAGCTTGAAGGTATCTGCTTCTTCAACCTCGACTCGTAATATATTAGTTCCTGGACGCATACCCGTTTGTAACTCGGCTGACAGGTTTTGAATGCGCGGATCGAGGCGGAGTAGTTGCAGCTTTTCTAGTAAGTGGGGTACATTCAAAGGTTTGCCGGCACCGAGTTGGATGCGATCGCGAATGTATTTACTTTGCAATCGCCGATTCCCAACGATTTTGATTTCTTGCAAACTTCCCTCAACCACCTGAATTTTGATTACTCCGGCTTCTACTGTCTGCGGTGTAATTAATGCCCCTGTTGTTACATAACCGTTATCAGTGTAGAGCTTGGCGATCGCATCTTTGACTTGCAACAACTCTGCAAACGATACTTCACGTCCCACAAAAGGAGCCGTAATAGCGGCAAACTGTTCTGCTTTGAAAACTGTACTACCAACAACTTCAATGCGATCAACTCGCAATTTGGTATTAGGATCATCCTGTCCCTGAGTTGGCTGTTCTGGTAGTTGCAGAGGAGGAAGTAATTGCTCCTGGTCTGGTATCTGCGGTAGTACATCCGACGGTATCGGAGGGACAGGTAAGCGATTAGGCGGTAATGTTTGTTGAGGATTGGTAGTTTGGGCGATCGCCTGATGATAGTTGCACACTACTGCTGCTATAACAAAGCCAAATGTTAAAAGTTTCAGTGTCTCTATGCGAGGTTTACGAATCAGTTGCTGTCCTTGCGTATAGTTAATTCTCGATTCTTTCTTCACATTTAAGTACCTATGCATAAATATTGAGCCATTTTTCAACACGGTTGAAATCGCTGTATTCTGTTACTATTAATAGTTACCTTGCTTAACTAATACCAATTGAAAAAATAGCTTTTACTAAAAGCTTATTTGACTTATTTACATTACTTAATGTAGTTGTATTTATTCTCGCAAACTTACTTAAATAATTTATTTTGCATGATTAGTTATCTACTTAATCCCGATACTTTGATGTAGCGGGTGCTATATCATTTGATATTAATATTTACTATATTTTTTACAGTTGTCATCAGAAAAAATACTGACATTTCTGATGTATTAATCCAAGTAGTAGCGTGGCACAGCTAAATTTGTGCATTAAGTGTAGGTTGGGTTAAGCAACGCGAAACCCAACAATGGTCAAGGTTTTGGGTCTCATTCTTCGACCCAACCTAGAGATTTTTTTGCATCACTTTAGCCTTGCTACGCCAGTAAAAGGTTATCAAATACAAACATACTATTAAATGTGATTGCGTAATTCTATCAGCGCCTTAAAAGCTTCATAACTGTGCGTTCGCTGATTTTGAAGCGGAAAAAGGAATTAATTCCTTGAAGGCTAATGGTTAAGACAATTTTTGAAGCAAAGGCATTGTGGTAGATGATTGAAGGGTAGTGTGAGGACAGGCAGTCAGGTTGGGATAGTGTGCATCGATGAGCGAGGCAGAAGTAAAAATAAGTTCCGAGCGGATAGACGATATTCCATAGAAATTAAATTAGGAAGACAGATAATTAGAGCCTACGAATTACCAACAAAAATCGCACGTACAGATACAACTAGCTTTAGTGTAAACCATGAAAATCAAAGGGATACAGAAGAGAATCTACTGCGTTATGGCTACTCCAAAGATAAACGTCCAGACTTATTGCAATATCGTCAGCTATTGGCAATACTAGACCCAATGGGAATGCCGTTAGTAAGTGCAACGCTTGAAGGTAATGGAGCCGATGACGCTTTATATTTCCCCACCTGGGAAAAAATAGTAAAAGTGATTGGACACAAAAACTTTGTCTTCATTGCTGACTGTAAGGCAGGTTCCATTGCAACACGTGCCAACATTGCAGCAAATCGAGAAATTTATTGTTTTCCCTTACCAATGATTTGTTAAACATCGCTTTGCGCGTTTTTACCCGTCTTCATTGCTTCGGGTGACTTTGACAGATTTTCTAATAGCTTTGCAATACATTCTCCCGCCAATATTAAGGCTGCTTGTCTAATTTTTTGTTCTCGCTCACGTACTGTCCGCCCATCCCATTGGGAAATATCAGACAGTGACATTGGTTGAGTGATTGTTTGAGAGAAATTTTTTAGGGATTTAGCTAGGTCTAGTGTTGCAGGTATAGTGTTAAGATGATGTAGTCCTTGATGATTATCTAATCCTACAATTTTAGCGATCGCAGGTAATGTTTTTCGTTTTATATCAGAAATACAGCCTATGTGAAGATATTTAAAAGCCTCGAAACTCCTAACATCTGAAAACAGGCTTTTATACCACTGACAATATTCATCTATAAATTTGATTGTTGGCGCAGCACAACGAGGCTGTTTCATTTTCCCTGTCTCGGTTTCGTCCCTTGTTTTCAATTTTACTCTCAACATAGTGACAAAAGAGGGTTATAGAGCTACAACAGCACACCTCGCATTTGCCAATACCGCTATCTGCCTTGCTAATATCTGTTTCGCTTCGTTAACTGACCCATGTCGTAGTTCATGAATAGCCTGATGTAGCCCAGTGTGTGTATTAATCGTTGAGTAAGTTATCTTTCTACATATTCAGACTCCAACACACTCAACAATTTCTCCTCCACAGCAGTCAAATAAGCCCGATTCAGCTTCCCCAACGACTGCAACAGATTTTTGACTGTCTCCAAAGAGCGTGTCGCAATATATTCGAGTAATGCGATCGCTCAAGGACTGTATCTGCTCACACTCAGCAGGTAAATAGTCAAATGACTTCAGATATTGCAACCCAACCGTGTACTCGCCATCCCAGTTTCTCACGGTACAACTCATCATCCGTGACATCCGTGCTTATTCCCGGTTTTTGTAAACCGTTGGTTAACAAACAGCACACTAAACCAACCCACCCAAGCAGAAACACCCTGAACCACCTCAAACTCAGCAACGATCGCTGCAATTGAGCGCATTCGCAAGGGTAATACTTGATTCCAATTGATCGCCTTTCAATACTGTCCTAACCAATAACTCAATGCAGACCAACGGTTCGCTTGAGCAGCGACAATAAAGACTAGAACGATAGACGAAGAGATACTGCCCGTCCGCTCCAAGCGAATTGTTATACGCCAATGAATGTATCCCAACTGGCAGTTCGCTTGCCTTGCGGCAAGTGCTGTTCTGTGGCTAATGCGAGAACGCTTTACGCGAGCTGCTCGGCAAGCCCGATGAGAAGTCCTTCGGGATCGCGGATGTAGCAAAGCCGATACGAGGACTCGTACTGAACCACTTCGCCGACGAGCTGCGCGCCGCGCTTGCGGAGTCTGGCGAGCGTCTCGTCGATGTCGTCCACGGTGAACATGACGCGTAGGTAGCCGAGAGCGTTCACCGGGGCGTTCCGGTGATCGGCAACTGTAGGCGGGGTGAGAAATCGTGAGATCTCGAGCCGGCTGTGACCATCGGGAGTGACCATCATGGCGATCTCGACGCGCTGGGTGCCTAGTCCGGTAACGCGCCCGGCCCATTCTCCTTCGACCATGGCTCGAAGGGCGAGCTTCAGGCCAAGCTCAGTGAAAAAAGATATGGCCTCATCAAGGGCTTCTACCACGATGCCGACGTTGTCCATTCGCTTAAGAGTCATATTATTTCCTCTCATTTTATTCAAATATGGACGTTTCAACTCCCCCAAATATTTCAAAACTGCCTCTGCTGCTGCTTCTAGCTTGCCACTGTCCTGTAGCCTACGGATGCGATAAGCCTAACGGCATGGCTTCGCTTACCGCACATCTCCTGCATCTGCCGACATTCAGCAGGTAAGTAATTGTAGGACTTTAGATGCTTCAGCCCAACAGTACATTCGCCATCCCAGGTTTTCACCGTGCAACTAAAGTCATGGAGAGCAACCACGGGAGCACCAATACCCACCCTTACCTTTAACCCTCTTGTACCAAATGGAGAGAACCCAATCGCTCTCAGTTTCAGAATCAAGCTTTGATAATTATTTTCCAAAAGTGACACAAGAGGCTTAAGTACCACCATTCTTAGTTGAGTGTACAGCTTGCGGTAAGTTCTATATTTAAGAAGGTTCCTGAGCGGGGTGTAATTGAACGCAACTGCTGGATAAAAGCTTTAAATCTGGCATCAGTTATACCGAAGCCAGCTTCAGCACAAGCTCCTAACCCACCTTCGACGGGAATAGGAGAACCATTTCTAGGACTATATACAATAAATTTATCGACAGTGCCAGTACCGACCGCAAACCCGATAACTTGGCGAACTGTTCGCAAAGCAGCATTATCTAATGCACCACCAATACTGCCAATACTGATATTAACCGCACGACTTTCGGCCAATGCTGGCGCCCTCATCGACAATATTGCCCCGACAATCATCAAACTGGTTAACTTCTTCATTTTCTTTCCCTCCAAAAAATCGAAAAACTAAATAGACAAAGAAACTATGTAATTTCACAGTTTGAAGCTGATAGTTTTACGCAACTTTCTATGAAATTTTTACAAAAGTACAAATCGTCAAATACCTGATGTAGCCCAATGTGTGCATTAAGCGTTGAGGGAGTTATCTTTCCCGTATTCCTGCTCAACTACACTCAACAGCTTCTCCTCCACCACCGTAAGATAAGCCCGATTCAGCTTCCCCAATGACTGCAACAGATTTTTGACCGTCTCCAAAGAGAGAATCGGAATATATTCGAGCAATGCGATCGCAGATCGTCTGCATTTGTTCGCATTCAGTAGGTAAGTAGTTAAATGACTTCAGATATTGCAACCCAACAGTAGACTCACCATCCCAAGTTCTAACAGTGCAACTAAACTCGTTTACCTGATTGACAATCGCCCAGCACCCGCCTTTGCCCCTGAGTGAGGGGTTGTCTTTTGCAAGGATTTGGCAGACTTCGCCTAGCTGGTAGGTGTTGGGTACTTGCGTCCGTTCCATGATGCGCTACACAACGTCTTTGACAATCTTACCAGTCGGCACTAACAATAGACTTATGATTGCCCTCGCTGAAAGGGTGCTGAAATTTCCCGAATAATCTCTAGAAATGCTGACAATACCGAAGATAGTTCGCGCGGTTGATAGGCGATAGCCAGCGCGATTTCAGAGGAGGACGGCTGTAACTGGCGATAGACTACGCCGGTGCGTTGAAACTGCTTCGCCGCACCAGAAAGAATTGCCACCCCTAATCCTGCCGCTACCAAACCCAGCAAGACTTGCATTTCATTTTGTCCCAAAATACGACGGGCTTCCTCAACAAACACACTGCCGACTGCGGTCAGTTCGACTCGGCGGCTATTGCGCTTAAATAGTTGAACGCCTAATTCTTGTTCCAGCTGACGAATCTGACGAGTTAGTGGCGGTTGAGCCATGTTGAGCCGCCGCGCTGCCTGACTAAAGTTCAGCTCTTCTGCAACTGTCAGGAAATACTGTAACTGCCGAAACTCCATTGTTAAACTGAGATTATCAATACCTTAAAGGTATTAGTGAGCTTCAATATTGGTATAAAAAAGCAATAGATTTATACCTTTAGGGTAGTGCTGTGATGAAACTACTACTAAATAATGATGGTAAAACAAATTCATCATTGCTTACCGCTAAAGGCAGATAACAGTGATGCCTTTGATAACACTGCTGGGCTTTGTTGCCGCTCTAATTTGTTTAATTACAAAAGGAATGCCCCATGACTTTAAGTAGTCAACCTGCTTTTTATGAAGCGTTAACCCCCGATAATGCCGCCATGCTGCTGATCGATCATCAGGCTGGGCTTTTCTTAGGGGTTCAAAGTATGAATCAGCAGGTCTTGAAGAACAATGCTATTGCTTTAGCCAAGACGGCAAAAGTATTTGACCTACCAACGGTACTGTTCACTAGTTCAGCGAAAGGCCCAAACGGCCCAACGATTCCAGAGATTGTTGAACTCTTTCCTGACCACGAAATCCACGATCGCTCGCCCATAAATCTCTGGAACGATCCCAAGTGCCGCTCGGCAGTCGAACAAACGAATCGCCAGAAGCTGATTATGGCAGCCATTACAACGGATGTTTGCCTTGTCTTTCCAGCCCTTTGTGCCTTAAAAGCCGGGTATGATGTGTATGCCGTGATTGACGCATCTGGCACTTGGAGTCCAGCAGCAGAACTTGCTTCGATGCTGCGCCTGACACAAGCTGGAGCGATTGTCACAAACTGGATTGCAGTGGCGGCTGAACTCAAGCACGACGAAGACCGAGCGACCACGCCTGCAATGAACCGTACCTTTGGAGAACACATGGATCTCTACGGTTTTTTAGGCGATATTGCTGCTGCCAAAGCTTAGACTCTAACACTGCTGCACTAGACGTAATTCCAACGAGAAACCGCATGACAACGGTATTGATTGTGTATACTACCTCACTCGGCAATACTCGGCAATTAGCAAAGACGATCGCCGATGGTGCCCATTCAGTTGCTGGAACCGACGTTCAGCTTAAAGAAGCTCACGAAGCAACTAAAGATGATGTGCGATCGTGCGATGCCTTGATCGTCGGCTCACCGATGCGTCACCGAACCGCCGATTCACGCATCAAAAAATTCATTGAGGATGTTTGCGAACAGCTTTGGTTGACCGATGAAATGGTTGGCAAAGTTGGAGGCGTGTTTACAGTCGGTGGCGGTTATGGCGACTGTGGGGCAGGCTGCGAACTGGCTCAACTAGGGCTATTGGGCGCAATGGCGGCAGGTGGGATGATTCTGGTAACGCTGCCAAAAACTACGCCAGGATTTCAAGTAGCAGGAATGCATTGGGGCGTGCATGGGCGTTCTGGTGGGACAGCAATGGAACCGCTCGGCATCACCGATGAGATGAAGTTAGCCGCACATCATCACGGTGCAAACATCGCCAGAGTTGCGACAGAACTACGGGGCAAGGATTTACTCGCTCGCGGCAACGTTGCCCCGTCCCAAGAACTCATAAAGCAATTTTCTAGCTAATCACTCCCAGAGAAACCATTATGTCTACCCACTCTTTATCCCCAGATCTGGCAGCATTTCGAGACAGCTACGCTTCCTTATTCGGCTCTGTGCCACCATTGCCTGCGGCCAAATTTGAATTTAGTTCTGATGTTGATCCAGAAGCTTTAAGATTAGCGGAACAACTACGCGCCCACGCGTTTAACTCAGAAATCTTTGACACAAAAACAACGCAACTAATTTTGTTTGGTATACTGCTAGCCCAAGGCTCGCCAGCGGCTCGGTTTCATGCCATTGCATCACGGCGAGCAGGCGCGACTTGGGAAGAGTTGCACAAGGTGATGGAATTGGCAGCAGCAGTCGCAGCCTTGGGCCCATTTAACAATGGTAGTGCCTTGCTAAATGAACTCTGAGCCAACGAATAATTTAATCTTTATTTCTTGAGAGAAACATCATGATCAAACTGTTTTACGCCCCAGGCACTTGCGCGCTTGCACCTCACATTGTCCTGGAATGGATCGGGGAGCCTTACGAATTACAAAAGGTGAAGCCGAGCGACCCCGAATATCTTCAAATAAATCCCCTGGGACAAGTTCCCGCCATGATCGATAGCGACAGTGGCGTGATGAACCAAGCCGATGCGTTGCTGAAATATTTGGCTCACAAATATCCAAACGCCAAGCTCGGTGATAATGGCACACTACAGGATGCTTACGAACTTGATCGCTGGCTGGCATTTCTCACTGGCGATGTTCACCCTGCCTTTTTCCCGTTCTTTGCGCCGCAGCGCTACACTACCGATGGTAGTGAGACAACTCGGCAATTCGTCAAGGAAGCGTCGTATCGCCTGATTGATCGCGTGTATCAGCATTTGGATAAACATCTAGAAGCCAAAGATCATCTCGTGGGCGATCGCCGCACAATCGGTGACCCATATACCTTTGCCATGACGCGTTGGGGCAACAACTTACCCAAACCCTTATCTAACTATTCTAATTTATACCGTTTCTATCAAAATCTGCGTGAAGATGCAGGCGTACAACGGGCGATGGAGCAGCAGGGTATTCATTAAAAGTCTGCGGTTGCGACGTGAAAGCGGATTTATGGCGAAGAGTGGTGATTTGGAAAAACTTCAAAGATTTGATGCCTTGTGGAAACCATGTTCCAGAAGGAGAAATTCTCAAAGCTTTCCAATCTGTAAACGGTTAAATTTCATTATTGATGCATGAGGCAATAACCAATGAATGCTGATTGGGTACGCAACTATTTTAAAACAGTTGATACACTCGATGCTGATGCGATCGCTGCCAATTTCACCGATGACGGCAAGTTCCGCTTTAGCAACCAACCTCCGGCAGAGGGTAAGCAGGCGGTTCGTGATTCACTCGCTCAGTTCTTTGAAACTATTCAAGCAATGCATCATGAAAACACTGGGCTGTGGTTTGGTGACGATGGTAACTCAGCTGTGTGGGAGGCAGATGTGACTTACACGCGCAAAAACGGAACTCAAATTACACTGCCTTGTGCCAGTATTCTACGTTCACACAACGACCAGATTTACGACTTTCGCATGAACATGGACATCTCACCTGTGTATAACAGCAAATAAGTTCTATCAAAGGTATTCTCAATGATGCAATATGATGACTTCAATCAAAAATTTAGCCACCACACCGCGATCGCCAACGGTGTAACTCTGCATTATGTAATTGGCGGCGAAGGCCCTCCTGTGCTGCTTTGGCATGGCTTTCTCGAAACCCAGTACTGCTGGCGCAAAGTTATGCCTGCCCTCGCACAAAAGTACACTGTGATTGCCCCTGATATGCGCGGCTATGGTGACTCTCAAAAGCCAGAAAGTGGCTATGATGCTCGCACACTGGCAGAAGATTTCCGTCAACTGGTCGCGCAACTGGGTTTTAGGCAAATCTATATTGCCGCGCATGATATGGGTGCGCCTCCTGCACTGATTTATGCAGGTGAACATCCTGATGAAGTGCTAAAGCTTGCTTACCTGGATGAACCAGTACTACTAGAACAGCATCTACAGCAGATTTTTCAGTTTACTCCTGATACCCTAGCAGAGGGCGGATTGTGGTGGTGGACGTTTAGCTTAACGAAGGGCTTACCCGAAACGCTGATTGCTGGGCATGAGCGAGACTTCCTCACTTACTTCTACAGTACCTATTGCCATGACCCAGCTTCAATTGAGGCTAGCGCCATCGACGAATATTTACGTACCTTTGCTGCGGCTGAGGGTGTAAGCGGTGCTTTGGGTGTTTACCGAGCAATTTTCTCCTCGATTCAGCAGACTGAACCCTTTGCCAAGAAGAAGATTCAAACTCCCGTATTGGCAATCGGGGGTGACAAAAGTTTAGGCGATCGCGTGAAGACTATGCTAAAAAGCGTTGCAGCTAATGTTCAAGGTGGCGCAATGGAACGCTGCGGACATTTTATTCCTCATGAGCGTCCTGATAATTTGGTAGACCGATTACTAAAGTTTTTTGACGAAGTACAGTAGGCTTGAAGTAGTTTAACCAGGAGTTAGCTGTGTCTTCTACACAACTTCTTCACTATCTCGTTGTGTTGTTAACTCCTTTGAAACTGCAACCCAACAACATTGGATGCCAAATTGCGAAAATGCTCAGGTGTTTCTCTCGTCCTCATACTCCAATTCCAAAACACTCAACAATTTCTCCTCCACCGCAGTCAAATAACTACGGTTCAGTTTCCCCAACGACTGCAACAGATTTTTGACCGTTTCCTCCAGCGTGTCGCAATATATTCTACTGATGCGATAAGCCTAACGGCATGGCTTCGCTTACCGCAAAGGAGCTGCATCTGCTGGCATTCCTGGGGCAGGTAATTGAAAGATTTCAGGTTTTGCACCCCAACCGTCAATTCTCCATCCCAGGTTCTCACAGTGCAACTGAACTCACCCACGTAAGAAACAATGCACCAACAGCCGCCCTTGCCCCTGAGTGAGGGATTATCCTTGGCTCGATCAATGTGAAGAGTCAATGATTTGCTGCCTCACCCAGTCACGAAAAACACGCTTTGCTGCTAACTGCCCAATTTTTCTACTTTCTTGGATAAATCGAGGAATTTCCTTAACTGGTACTCCCCTGAAAGTAGGGCTAGCTTCCACTTCCGTGTATTGTCCGTTGTTGAGTGTATAAATCCGCAGAATTATTGAGTTGTATCGCCAAAATTCGGGAATTTTCATTGCGGCATAAAGACTTAGCTTGTCTACTTTTGGTCTGGAGTATTCTACTTCCAGCACCAAGTCTGGTGGTGGGTCAGTTGCTAGATCAATGTTTTGTTTATCCCTAACCAAAGATTCATTTTGAATATAGTAGCTACTATCTGGCTCCCCTCCTTTCTCTAAATCATCTCGTGTTAAAGTTAGTGAACCAACGCTTTTGACTTCTAGTCCAAATTCCTCACATAGCACAAGAACAAAACCTTCAATAATGCGATTAGAGTTCTCATGTGGCATTAGTGGGGTCATGATTTCTACTATTCCATTGTCGTAAGCAAGTCGGGAGTTTCGCTTTGAACCCATTTCTGTCAGCATGGTTTTAAATGTCTGCCAGCTAATGTTTTGCAATAAAGTTCTGGTTTCTGCCAATGGCGCTGTCGTCACCATAGTTGAATCATCTTTATGCTAATTTTTTTACACTGTTTCTGTTTTGTCGAGAGTCTTTCTGTTTTTTAGACTTTGCTTTTTAATTTAGCGTACTGGGTTATGGCTTTTTTGATTATTACTTGTATTAGCTCAACAACCTAGAAAAATTCATCATCGGTTAATCTGCAATCCTATATTCCTGCTCAATCACACTTAACAGCTTCTCCTCAACAGTCGTCAAATACGGTCGCTTCAACTCCCCCAAGTGCTTCAGTACAGCACGGGCAGCATCTTCCAAGTTCTCGTTTCCCCGTAGCCTACTCAGGCGTTCATCCTTGACGTTGGCGCAGCCATCGCAAAGGAACTGCATTTGCTGACATTTCGATTCGAGGTAATTGAATGACTTCAGGTATTGCAACCCAACTGTCAGTTCTCCATCCCAAACTCTCACGGTACAGCTGAACTCCCCCACATGGCTAACAATTGCCCAACACCCGCCCTTACCTCTGAGTGAGGGATTGTCCTTAGCTAAAATCTGACAAACTTCGCCTAGCTGATAAGTGTTTGGTACTTTTGTCCTTTCCATAATTCTTTGCACCACATCTTTAACGATGCGATGAGATGGTACTTTCCCCTTAGCAGACTCTACAGCTTGTTGCCATGCTTCGGGCTGAGTATCAGGGTCTAGCTTAGTCAACGGTCTAACTTGCCACTCATTAGTCGGCAAAATGTGAACGGAACGTTCACATTTTGCCACCAAATTATCAAAAATAACCGCAGCTTCCATTAAATGATAGGGCTGTCTGCGGCTAAAACCAAAGCGTTCGCGGCAATAGTCCTCAAATGTGCGATGCGTGGAGCGATATAATCTGCGATCGCGTAATTCCATCAGCGCCTTTCCTGCTTCAAAAAACGCCCGTTCTACCTTGCGTTCTAGATGCAGGCGTAAGCTTTGCTCCTGCTCGGTCAGTTCTGGGACTTCAACAGCAGTAACCTCAACGGTTACTAAGTCCTGATTGTCCTGAGACAATCTAGATGGATTGTCTGATTTAAGTGGCAGCCCTGAATCACTGGATGCGGCAGAAGTGGCTTTTTTTCGTCTAGAAGGTGATTTAGCCATCATTCTACCTTTAGTCAAACGTTGTTTAGACCTATATTGCTCAGTACCATGTGTGTATCTGTGAAACCTGCGGGGTTAATATTTTTAGAAACCCTTGAAGATAAGAACATTAAGAACGTCTTGCAGATACAGCACTTTGTGTAACGGTTTGGTACAGTAGTTGAGAAGATAAAAGTAAAAAATCAGATGAAACCCTACTCAGTAGACCTGCGGGAGAAAATTATTAGCGTTTACGAAGCGGGAAATACATCTATTCGCAAAGTAGCAGAAAGATTCAAGGTAAATAAAAATACAGTACAAGACCTTGTGAAGCGAAAACGAGAAAAAGGGACAATAGAGCCAAGTGTAGCAACTGGAGGAAAACCGAGCCAACTATCTGGTTATGAACAACAGATAGAGGAAATGGTAGCAGAACATCTAGACTATACCCTAGCCGAATACTGTGAGTATTGGGAAGAAAAGACAGGGGTAAGGTTAAGTGAGAGTGCAATGTGCAGATTTCTTCAAAAACAGAAGCTCACTCTCAAAAAAAACAGTACGAAGCAGTCAAGCAGAGACAGAAATTACACAAAATAAAAGGTTGGATTACTGGGATTGCATCCGAGATGTTGTTGCAGATGACCTCTGGTGGCAACTCAAAGCATTTATCCGCAAGTTTTCACCAAAAAATATTTTGGCAGTAGTACAACTGTTGTCTCTAGGAGTCCTCTTATGCTCAAGCCAGCAACTCCAAAACTATTTTTCTCACTGCTGCTACTGTACCAGTTAGTCGCGCAAAGTGCTGTAACTATGTTGAGCGTGTATAATCAGCCATTTTCTTACTGCACACTATTAAGAATTGCACGAACTACACCACTTTTACCCCGACAAGCTAGAAAAAATACATCACCTGTTAAAGTGCCATCTTTTTTTAAGTCAGAGACAATGTGACTTAAATCATGACCCATATATCCAGTAATTACTGCAATCAAGTTACAGTTGCTTATTTGCGACTGTACATTACTGCGACTTATATATGCTTCACTTGATGGGGCAACCTCAACACAATTTTGTAAACCGTAGTTTTCGCACAATTCACGGATGACTTCTCGTCGAGTTGCTTGGTGGCCACCGACCAACGCAAGACGTACAGATGCCAAGTTTTGGGTTCTTAATACTGTGTTTTCATCTGAAGCTACTTGTACATCCAGCTTAGTAGCCTCAGCACGACGTTGTTGGCGATACTCAACAAGCTCATTCGCTGAATCCGAGTTAAGGCAGAGTAACGCACGTTTTAAATCTTGAAAAAAAGGTGCTTCGACTTCTTCTTGACGTAATGCGTTATCTACTTCAGCAATAGCTAAACCAAAGTAGTCATTTACTAAACTTTGACGTAAAGTGGGTTGCAAATTGATATATACTTCCAGTCCTTCAAGTAATTCAAAATACTGGAGAGTGCTGATTTTTTGTTGGATTGCAAAATTTCTTAAGATGTCTAGTTCTTTGTTTAAATCTTCCCACTTTCCTACATTAGCAAGCCAGTCTAGCCAGTCAGCATAAGCATTGATCATTCCTGATGTGTTCTGTAACTGCTTCCACAAATCTAATCTGTCTTTTAATATTTCTTCTGCCTCTAATAAATCCCGCAGATGTACTCCAGCAAAATTTACACATGACTCATAATAACTAACTTTATCTTCGTCAGAAATATCACCAAAACCATCAAGATTAGCAACTCTAGCCATTAAAGCGCGGTCTGACAATGTTAATTGTTCATCAGCTGTTTCTAGCAGTATTTGATATACCTCCCCTGCTTTGACTGGATCGCCAACTGTAGCCCATAATTTTGCTAAAGGTAGCAGAATTTGAACTCTACGTTCACCCCCTTGCCATGCTTTTTCTAGGAATTCACTAGCTTGTGTTTTCTGCCCTAAGTTATAAAGAGCAGCACCACGCAATCCTGCCAATGCTGGTGACAGTTCATAAATTACACTTGGTAATAATTCAATTACTTCTTGGAAGCGTTGAATATTTAAAAGTAGTTCTGCATAACGTTGTTGCAACTCTTCTGTCTTTTCGGTAATTGATTGATATATTTGTAAAGCATATTCAGGATTATCAATTGATACGTAAGAATCAGCTAAAGCAAGTAGTACATTAATAGCTTTGGGATATTTATCTTTGAGTTTCTCAAGTTGGGAAATACGTTCACCTGGTTCAATTTCTAATAACTGCGTCAATTGTTCGGTGAGTGTAGCTCCTTCTATTGTTGGTAGGGGTTCTTGAGAGATTAAGGACAAATGCAACAGTTTTCGTACTCTGTTGGCTTGGCGTAACCGCTCTAATTCGGGTAAGAATTCTTGTGCTAATGCTTGAACAGAACGTAATAATTCTTGTTCTTTTGTTTGTTGATAATGCTGGAGATAAGCAGTTACCAACTGCTCTACCAACCTTCCAGAAACAGGTAAAGCAAGAATACTATTATATTTAACTTGACAAAGTTTTATTAATTGCTCATGCTGTTCTGTCTTGGCGTAAAGTGCAATTAATGTTCTGAGAGCATTGCTATCATTAAAATCAGCTTGCCGAAGTAGATGATCTTCAACTTCAATGAGCCGTCCAGCAGAAATTTTTTGTTCGAGGGTATTTGGATTAATTTCTTGTACTGAACTTGTAGAATTTACATGATCGTTATTTAATTTTTTGATGGCTTTACGAAATAGAATTTGCCATGATTTAAAGTCTTTTAAAGTTGCTTCTTTTGTAACAACACTAGCATTGTTTGAAACCTTGATACGGGCTTCTATTTTTTGCATTACGCTATCAAGGCTGTTGACTGTGGAAGTAACATAAAAAAAGTGGGTATAATCGTCATGATATGATGATCTTGGATTAGTAACTTTAAATTCAGCTTGCCTGAGTTCCCGATGAATTTCTACTGCTTGAGTTTGCCCATTACACCGCAAACGCAATCCAACTTGGTCAGCGTTTCCCAATTTTGCCTCAATTTGATATCCAAACGTCATGACAGTAGTAATCCTTGTTCAAAATGCTGTACACATATATTCCGTAATTCAGCAATACTCCGTTCGTCATGATTGTATGTGAAGAGTTCAAAATTTTGATTAACTCCCCCATCAGTTAAATTTAGTGAACCGTTAATAGCACCGTAACGACCAACGTATGCTTTGGTATGGAGTTTGGAAAGTACCCTTACCTGAATGCGATCGCTTTTGTTGCTGAGTTGTCTTAATATTGGATGATATTCTTTATCACTACCTACTGTGATGTACACTTTACCCCCATTGGCGGCCATTTGATGCAGAATGTCAAACAGGTGTAATGCTTCTTGTTTTGTCTCTACAATTTCCCCAAAAGAGACATAGTAGGGTTTTTTTAAACGTAAATTTGTTACCCAAGGTGAGACAATCCAAAACTCGTAACTGCCCTCTAATTGTGATGCTAAAATCTCATTGAGCAGAAAGTTGTAAATCATTGCCTGACCACTGAGTTGCAATTGAGTTAATTGCTTTGTCACTGGCGGAACCTCACTTTATAGGACGAACTGTTACTTGAATGACAGGTACTTCGTTTGGTCTTAAATCGTTAGGGTAGATGGTTTGAATATCAGTAATCATTGGGTAAACCATACCGGTATCTGTGTCGATGCCTGCGTCCGTCAAGTAGCTAATTGTGGCACAGAGGGACGTAAGATTATCGGTTTTTACCCGTAAATAAATCGTTTGACAGCCATTTTCCAGCAAGGAACTCATTCTGTCACAGATGCTAGCACCGCTTACAGTGCCATCTAATTCTAGGGTTTGAGGAGTGCGAACCTGATTTAACCATTCCGTCAGTAAAGGACGGTTCAGCAGATGACGGCTTAAACCTGGTGATTCGATGTCGCCACTGCGGTCGTCTAAGCAACTAGAGCAGTTGCAGCGACAATTTAAAAGCATCCGGCGTTCTACCCCTGCTTCAAATGCTTTACGTGCTTCAGGTAACGAAGCACCATATTCGGCTTCGTAAATTTCAAGTAAACGTGTTAACTCTGGATAGGGCGGTGGTTGTTTGTCACGCCTAGCTTTAACTACTTTGCGGTAAAGTAGCGCCGATGCTTCAGTAAATGTAGGGTCACGTCCTAACTGTTCAGCACACGAGGGAAGAAACTCGTGGTTAATTTCCCGAAAAATACGCCAGTTAACCAGAGGTGTATCGCCTAGTTGCTGAATGTAGTCGGGAATAAAAACCCGTAGTAAAGCTTTGAGTTGAGTTTGGCGCATAGGTATACCTAGTTGTTGCCGTACCTGTGCCATTAACTCTTCTATTTTCTTTTGGCGATCGCTAGATTTACCTGCTGCTATAATTTGATTTACTCTAGTTGCACATCCTTCTAACCAAGACTCAGGTTGTGCTAATAAATGACGCAAAAATGCTTCCTCTTGGGCAGTGATACAGCGAGTCATTTTGTTGGCAAGGGTTGTCCAGAATTTATCGGCATGGTTGCGTAGCAAGTCATGGGTTGCCCGCATTACACCAATACCCCCCATCCCAATTTCGTACAACCAGATCCGGTCAGCAGCAGTTCCCTCAAAGTCAGCGTGTAACTCAGTCCATGCTGCAACGTAATTTAGTGCCTCAACACCTGCAACTTCTTGTGCTACAGACTTGAAAGCTTGAGTCAGACTATACTGAAAGCTGTCCCGTAAGTATTGCTGATAGCGCAATCCACCGCTATGAATTTCAGCATATAGGTTCAAAAATATTGATAAGTAATCATTGTCACTCTTTATTAATTGGTAAACAGCTTGTTGATTTTTGCGGGACAACTGCTGTATCTCGTTAATTGCTTCTATCAACCAACGGTCAAACTGATTATTACCACGAGTAAACCAATCATGCAGTCCTTCAGGTGTTCCTCCTTCTCCACCACACCATCTATCTGCTATAGTCAGCAGCACATTAACAAGATATTCAGCAGCAAAGTAGTTTTCATGATATTCAACCGTGAGAACACTAACAAAGGCGTGGTGGATGGCATGATAACACAGATTTTTCTGTGTCGAAGCAGAGAATTGGAGCTTTGTTAGCAAATCGGGATTGAGGTCAAAACAAACTCCCTCCGTCAATATCTGGTATCCTAAAGCACAGTTGCTTAGACTTTCCTCATCTGCTGTAAAACCCACGACTCCACGAATTTCTTCAGTTGGTGAATTGTGGAATTTAATCGTGTACTCACTTCCCAAAATAATTCGCTGCACATCTAATAAATTAAGATTTGCAGTTTCGTCACTGTAAAAAACAACTCGTTGTATTAATTCTTGCCCTAATGGATCGCTCTTAAGCGAAGAATGACCAGGCTTAAGGGTATATGCGGGCGTGGGAGTATCACCTCGGACAGGGCGAATTGCTACCGCACTGATAGCGTTAGCCGAACAGGAATGAGCTAATGATTGTGTATCTTGCGCTGCATTCTCAGATGTACGGCTTTCAGATAACTCTCCTGTTTCTGGGTTACACCACCAAAATGATGAGTTATAGTCTCGACTAAACTGCTTGGGCTTAATCGCAGTGGGACGATATAAATTCAGAAAGTTGGTACTTTTTTTAGTAATGTCTACTTTCTTCAGCGCCCGTGTTGGCAAGTTAACTGTATTCGGAGGGTAGTTTAGGGGGCTAATTTTATAGTACCGATTAATGGCTATTCGGGGTGGTTCACCATCGGAAATTTCTGGTGGTATCCAAGTTGAACCCTCGCCACCGCGAAATGTTACATTACCTGGGATTGTTTCGCTCACCGCCAAACTGATGCTTTCAGAGTTAGGCTTTTTATTGGGGTTGTGATTATCGGGACGGTAGTCAACTTGCACCTCTGGCAAATTGATGTCAGAAAATAAATTCTCCGGTAAGTGCTTATACAACAAAGCTCTAGTGTTATTAACGCGTAGCTTGTTTTCTTGCTCAAACTGCGGATTTACCCCTTTCATCAAGCCTTCGTAGAAAATCTGGCACAAAAATCCTTCTGACTCATCGTCAAGTACCTGTTTTATCGCATCATCTGGTATTGCAAAAGTTTGTTTGAGATAATCTTTAAATTCCAGCAATACTCCCAAATCCACACTTTGCTCTATTAGATACTCATACCCTTGCCTAGATAAATTATCGAGTTCGAGGTCAATTCCTGTACGACTTGCCTGATAAGCTAACCAGTCAAAGAAAGCGTAAAACCCATGAATTCTTTGCAGGTATCGGTTTTGAGAATTGAGAGGCAGTTTTTGGAAAGTAGGGTCTGTAAGGATGTGTTCGTTACGAAACAAAAATAAGTCAGTAGATTTATAGGGACTGAGTACCGTAACTACAATCGGTCGCGTGCCAACTTTCCGTCCTCCTCGACCTTTACGTTGCACAAAACTAGCGACATTTGCAGGTGCTGTGTATTGTAAAACACACATTAATGCTTCGTCATCGTAACCAACTTCTAATGCAGTTGTTGTAATTATTAAGTCATCGTTAGGTTCGATGGTAATTGAGCGATCGCTCCCCGTTTTCCGTTTAATATTTAGAGATTCTTGACGTGCTTTATCTTTCTGGCTGAGTACCCACCAGCATTCTCCTGCTTGGAAGTATGGACAATTTAAATCTGGACTTTTACTTTTATGACAATTACAGTTACAACTAAAATTGGAACCAAAGAAGTTAGGAAAAAGTTGCCGATTAAATGGTGGGTATCGATACGCATATAATGGAATGTACCTAATTTGCCTTTGGTCAAGAGGCGTTTTTTGCGATTTATATCTTTCTCTTTCTCTGCGTTGTTCTGGTTTTATTTTCTCTGCATCTTCCATCTGGTATAACCAGCGACCTGCAATGTCTAAAGACTGGACAAAGCCAAATGTTCGGTAGCGCTTTAAGTCTGAACCTGTTGATGGTTGTGGCATTGTGTGCAGTACGCACATTGCTGTTTGAATTAAAGTTGAAATTACAGCAGTATCTTCGTTATCCTCAGCCCGGACAAATATATAGCGTTCAGCACCAATCGTCTGCATTTCATTATCTTGAGAATATACCCGTTTAATGCGAGGAGCAGGTATACCAGATAACTCAGAAATAAATTCAATTGGTTCAGAAATAGTGGCACTCAACCCTACAAATGCTAAATTACTTTGTTCGTTGCGATCGCGCTTACCCAAACGAATCCTTGCCATCAATCGTCGTAGCAGAAGTGCTACTTGAGTCCCAGCAGTTGAAGTTTGTAGGTGAATTTCATCTAACATCACAACTGAAGGCGCACAAAACTTATCATTACCAAACAGGTATTGATATTTTGTTGATAACAGCCGTCGATGAAGTGATTCTGTGGTAGCAATGAGCAAATCGGGTGGATGTTCTGCCATGACATCCCTAGAAAATTGTATAAAGGGATATCGCTTATCGCAGATAGGGCAAATTAAAGTTTTGGGATCTGTGGGACGGACGAGCAATCTTTGTTTATCGGTTTTGCAAGCCTTGCTGTCTGTACCTACACAGTAAGCAAACGGTGATAGATAACCACTGGGCTTTTCGCTGAAACTCCAGCCTCGCATCTTGGACAGTTTCTGTTGGCGATCGGGAGTTATATCCTGGAAGTCCCGTATTTGGTAAACTGCTGCACCACTTTCTACCCCAATCGTCAATTTTGAAAGATTGTGCCTTGCCAGAACTTGGTTGAGATAAAATAATACTTCAATAAAATCAGTAAGTTGATTTTCAGACAGTGCAACTCGTGGGTAGATGCAAATGGCCTTAACCCCTTCTCGACCTCGCAAACAACGTTCCAGCACCATCTTGGCGAGTACGGGTAAAAAGAAGGCGTAGGTTTTACCCGCTCCTGTGCTAGCAGTAACTACAACACCTTTTTCAATACCTTCTTGTATTTCTAACTCGATTGCTTCGAGGATTCTTTCTAAAGTTCGTTTTTGGAAGCCACTCATCTCCCGTAGCTTCGGTAGATGGGTGTCAATTACCTCTAAAAGTAGGTTTGCTGTTCGCTGTTGCTCTGTATTACCACTAAGTAAAGGTGTCATGCTCTTTTGCACTGCAATGTTCCTTCGAGGTACGCGACGAGAAGTGACACTAAACTTAATATCTGCTACTAAACGCTTGCTATTGCTGATGCGGTGCGATGCTTTGAGGTTGTTATCTCGAACAATTCTTTGACGGAGTTTTGATAACAACCTTACAGTTTCTGCTATTCGACTGCGAAAAATCCAGTCATCAGGAGACTCTACCTGGTTAAACCGGATAATTTGCAAGTCATTTGCAAGTTGTGCTAAAGCCTTTCTGAGTGCTTCTGTTTTTTCTTCAGCAGTTAATACAATGTCTTCGGAGGGTTTGAAATTATCAATTACTTCAACCCCTGCCATTGTTACATCGTAAATGCCATAGGCAACTTGTTCTGCTTCCCGTTGTTCAATGAAAGTCAGAACTTCATCAGCCAGCTGTTTAATGGTGTCAGAGTCTAAGCTCATGGTTTTTGGACTGTAAGGTAGATGAACCTAGTAAGCCAGAATTAGTTAATTTCGCATCAGATGACAACCTTTAGCTGTCCTCACTTTTTCTCCGACCCATACTTAAACGGGCAGTTCTGCGTTGTTCAAGAAGTTCGTTACGTAGCAAATTTTGCTTTTCATCGTCTTGCCAATCACTAATCAATCGCTTTAGTGCTACATTTACGATGTCTTGTACGGTTGGGGCATCGCTAGTTCGATTTGGAGCAAGCATTTGCTCACATGAGTGTCTAATTGTGTACAACTGAGGATAAATTTCATCTGGAATCCGTGCTTGGTGAGGCAATAGTTTTACCGCTGCTACATATCTCACCCCAGCATAAATACACAAACATAATTTTTGCTACCATGTATGCTTGTATCCAAGCTTAGGAAAAATTAAGTTAACCTACAGGAAAAGCGAAGTAATGTTTGAATTGGTTATCAAAGGCGTGCCTGTACAACGCGGTCAGGTGTGCGAGCATATGAGTTATGTCGCCAGCATCACTTTTGGAGATGTTGCACGATTGCTGAATGACGGTCATCTCTATATCCCGAATATCCCAGATTTACCGGACTTTGCCCAACGCAAACTTAACGTGACACGGGTTAAAGCAATAGCCCGATATATCCTGGAAACTTACCAGGATGGAACTACCTTTTTCCCGCCAATTTGCGTTAACGTGCAACCATCGCCAACTTACAGAGATGGTAATATCTACCTTCCTTACCATTCTGTTAGTTTGCGCTTAACAGACGGTCAGCATCGATGCTATGGCATTCGTCAAGCGTTACAGGACATTGAAGAACATGAGTCAGAGTATGCAATTATCCTGTCAAAGTTAGAAATAGGCGTGTTGATATACGCAGGCTTGACGCTGGAGGAAGAACGCCAAGCATTCCGCGACCAAAACCTTTTAGTACAAAGACCAAGTGTATCGCTCTCACATCTATTTGATCAGCGATCACCTACAGTTTTTATTGCTAAAGAACTGATCCAAAAGATTCCCCAGTTCAATAACAACGTAGAGATGGTTGAAACTAGTTTAGGTAAACACAACCCTAAACTTCTGACACTAGCAACTTTGGTTGCTGCAACCCAGCATATGTTTCCACATTTGCAATCAAAAGAGAATTTAGAATCTTTAATTGACTGGGCTACAACATTCTGGACAGCAGCAGCAAACGCTATACTCCAAAAACCTTGGAGTATAAAAGGTAAAGAAGAACGGGCAGCTCAGAGACAAGAGTCATTAGCGGTGAGCGCTCCCATCTTTCAAGCATTAGGTATGTTAGCCCATGATTTATATCAAGAGGGTGTTCCAGCAGAAAACCTCGCCCAGTGGCTAAGTAGGCTACAAGAAATAGACTGGAAACGTAATAATCAACTATGGCAAGACCGAGGTGTTACACAAGTTGGGAGTCAGGGAGAAGCTATTGTTTCAAATACTAAAACGACTATTAGTGCTTGTCATCGAGTTTTACGAGAATTTGTAGGTGTTACACCCGTAAGTGGCATTATCTAAGCCAACTGTTAGTTCTAAAACCTCCTGAAAGCCATTTCTGTCACGAAACTTACTGTCATATTTCTCATTCCACCACAGCCAACCTGTAGAATCTGCCCAGACTTTGTGCTTTCTCAATACTTCTGTGCGAGTTAACGCTAGTCCCCCTAAGACAAATTCTGGTCTGCTCCAAGCGAGAAGTTCATCGAACTCCTTTGTAGACAGACCAAATTTTAAGCCTGTAGTTCTAGTTTTATCAACTTTCAACAATCCTCCCAAAGCAATGTAATCATAACCAATGTCCCGATAAGCACTGATTAGAGAAGCTAGGAAGCTTTTGGGTGAATCATAATGAGGAGGACAAGAATTTAATTGAGGAACAAGTTTTTTTTGCCAATTATAAATTGAATATCCTACTTGAACAACACCAATCAAAGTATAGTTTCTTTGCTTTTCCCAATACTCTTCCCAGGTTAGTCTGGCTAAATATAGTGACAGTAATGGCTCTCCAAAAATATCTTGTGTAAAAATAAAATCAGGCGAGAATTGATCGCAGCGTTCTAGATATTCTCTGACTTGATGCCGCAAATGCTGTTCTGAAGCAAATTTTCGTTTACGCACCCAACGATTATCAAGGTACTCAGAATGCGTTTCATAATACCAAGGGCAATCTTGATTTCTAAAAACGCCACTATCTATAAAAAAGGGTTTTCCAAAATCACGAATATTTCTTAGAAGACTTTTATTAGATGAAATAGGTGCGAGAATCCCATAATTCCCTTCTAAATTCTTTAATCTGTTGAATAAACCTAACCAGTCTACTGAAAAGACAGGGAGGAATTTCTGCTCAATATTCATATTTATCTTAATAAAGTTAAATTGAGTTTATCTTAACTCTATATCAAATTTATTATTCAGTACTATCAACATTAAAATTATCAAGATTATTTTCAGTCTTGAGAAATTCTTGAAAACGCTTATAAAACACATAAGTATTGTGAAAACCGCGTCTACGGTTGCGGTCATTACCACGAAAAATTATTGTTTCTACTCCGTAGTCTTGGCAGATTTTACACTCACATTCCTGCCAAGGTTTTACTTCTAATAATTCCCTATATAATCGAGTGTGTTGCCTTAAACGTCTAGCTTTAGCTGTTGGGTTTACTTTACCGTTGCGAGGTAATTCTAATAACTCATCGTAAGCAAGTAATTTATCAAGAGATTCATCTAGTGATATATTGCCTTTATCGTATTCCCGAATAGCTTTCAGTGCTTCTTGCTCAAGCTGCTTTAGAGTTTCGCGTTCATAACCTGACGATAGCAAATACTTAATTCGTTGTGACTGCTTATCTACAAAAGGAATACGGACAGCAGCGTAGGCTTTACCACTTAAAGTATGATAGTTTTCTATTGCATCAAACCAAGCTTTACGTAATGGACTTGCTGAGTCAAAACTAGTTACTCCTAAATGGCGAAAATAAGGAAGAGCATCAATCCGCCCTACTCCAAATAAATGTAATCTAGTTTTGGGTGTTAAATGCTGATAAACTTCTTTCAAAATTTCTAAAATTTCTATGGTTCGTGTCCTGGCAACTCCTCCTATAGCAATATAGTCATATCCCATTTCAACCAGGGTTTTTACTGCATCAGCATAAGTTTCAGGACTCCAACCTTGAGCTACACCAATAGGAGTAAAATTGTATCCAATTTTCTGATGTTTTGATATGAATTCTTCTGCATTTCGCAAAGTCAAATCGTAGCGCTTCTCTCTAACTCCAGGCTCTGCAAATGGGCCTACAATTAGATGGTCAATACTTACTCCGTAATTAAATTTTAATTTTTCATAATAATCTAGAATTTCTACTGTGTTATAAGGAGGTTCTTCCTGCTTAATATATCCAAAAGCTCCACAATCTCCCATGATTTTATCTTGAAATTTTATAAAATTATGAATACCTCCTATATTTTCTATGTCTGCTCTTTTACTTTTTCTTTTATCAACAACTACTTTAGATACTAGAATTCCGTGATAATTAGGTTTTGAATATATTTCATGAGCATATATATCATCTCTATATGCTTTCCGATTTAGGCTAAATTCATCTTGTAAAAAGTCATAACCAACATCTACTTTATCATCCCATTCAGGAATGAAATACTGCATTGCTAAATGCGTGTTAACTGCCAATGGTAATTCTAAATAAGTAGATAAATCTTCTTGTAGCAATTTGTTATTTTTTGCTTGCTTTTTTGTTTTAGATTTTTTTTCTGTTAATAATGGAATTTCTAAAGGCAGTTCTAATTGATAAGGCTGGTTATTTAAAATTTGCTCTAATGTTTGGGGATTATTATGTAGTTCTTCCAATAAATCAGGTTTTTCTCTGATTTCAGTAGCAATTAACTTTAGTAATTGTCCTTTCAATCCTACTAAAGCACAGCCAAAGCGCGATGCATCTGCATTAGAAAAAGTTAATACTTCTGATTTGGCATTGCCTGAAATTATACAATCTAGACTTTTATTGGAAGCTAAAAATATTAAAGTCTGATTTTGATGAGTCTCAACAGGTAAGTTTAAAGCTCTGAGGTATTTATCTCCCAATAATACAAACACTAAATCATATTCAACAATTGCTTGCTGAAAACTTTCATGTATTTTAATAAAATTTGCCCATGAATAAATTTCAGCACTTTTCATTGAGTTAAAAGTGACGGAGTAAGGGACAATAACTTTGTCTTCAGTGATTAGCCCATAACCTGCTGAGATGATTTTTACATCTACCGCTTCTTTTCCAAAGCGCGATCGTAGGATATCTACTCCCTCCATTACCCGTAGATGTTGCAGCCCTGTGTACATCTGGCCAGACGGACAAGAGAATTTTGTAAGTAATTTTGTGCGTTCTGTTAATCTTTCTGTGTCTTTAAAATCTTCTATTGTTAGTTGGTTTGCTGGTTTAAAACGCTTTTCTCCTGTACAAGAAGTAATAATCAGTATACGAGGGCGTGAAATTATGTTAGTTGAAACCAAGGGTTTTGTTAAGGAGGATTTAGTCATCTTCATACTCTACCCAAGAATTAGGTGTTTCAGACATTGCAACCTTTAACTGCAAATCAGATGGCACTCGCTTCTTGGTTACGTCATAAATATATTTAGCAATCATATCCCCCGTTGTTTCATACTCAGAAGGCATGACCTCATTAAGAACACAATGATCAAGTCCTCCTTTTGTTACATCTTGCTTTGCCCAACGCAAAGTTTTGAAATCAACAACCATGACTGGATGAGGACAATGTTCTGAGGAGTTCAGTTTTGATGATGTTGCTTCAATTCGGACTTTGTAATTGTGTCCGTGCATTCTACCACATAACCCATCATAATCTTTAATGTAATGAGCGCTATTAAATGTAAATTCTGTTACTAATCCCCACTTAGGCATCTTAAATCTTTTGTTGCTTGCTCCGTTAATCGCTGTCTGTAATACTTGTGGGTTTGTCATTTTTTTATCTAAGTGTAAAAGTCCCGCTCACATGAGATGGATAAAGCTTAGAGAAAAGAATGTCTTTGAAATGCCTGTCAAAAGCAATAGGCTATGACGCTTCGTCTTTTGATTCATCTGGTACATAAACTAACAACTCACCAGGTTGGCACTTAAGAGCTTTGCAGTATTTCTCTAATGTCTCTCTCTCCAACCTGTCTGGCATTACACGAATATTTTTGTGCTTGCTGATGGTTACAGGGTGCATACCTGTCATCTCGGCAAGCTCTTTATAATCTATCTCTCTATCAGCCATTAATACAGCCAAGCGCCACTTGATCGGCATTGATTCTTCTAAAAGTATCAGCATATCTAACTTACACCTCCTTGCGTTTGCCCCTTTAGTAGCATCGACTATCATGTAAATCTTAGCAGAAAATATATTAGTCTTAGCCTTGATTTTGTTAGTCGTAGCGACTAATATGATAATTACAGGGAAAACAAAAGACGACCGCCTACAGCCTGAGAAACTTACGCGATCGCCTTTCGACCTTATATTCAAGGAAATTCTATTATGACCTATCAAACCTATTCACAGCAAGCACTCTCCCGTTACACCCTCCCTCACCTCAAAAGAATTGCCAGTGAACTAGGCGTTACACCCACCGGGGACAAGAGAGTGGCTGAGACTTGGGTAAACGCAATCATTAATCACCAATCCGCCCAGCTTGAAAAAGTCACTGATGCCACTGAACTTAAGACTGAAGCTGAGAACACCACAGATACTAAGGTTAACGCCAAGATTGAAGTTAAAGAACTTACGACTGTAGAAATCTCCTCTTTCGATTATGAGATTTACGCAAATAGCAAACTAATCGCTTCCATAACCCATGATGACACCCACTTAACGCAACGCTGGGTAGTTATGGTCAACGATAAAGAAGTATTTCGTGCCACCACCCCAATGCGCTGTCATCGCTACATCTGCACTCACTACAAAGACGGCACATTGCCAGTGCAAGAACAACAAGCAACACCTTGCACCTCCGAGAATCGAATCATGGCGCATATCTTCAATGAGTGCCAGAAGTACGGGTTTGAAATCCTCGACGACGGGATTTACCAAAACGGCGTGAAGCTGGGACAAGTCGGTTACACGAACGGGAACTGGTGGGTGATTCGGGGTAATTCTGCCCACCAGCAGTACTCTGACTCAGTTTTTGACGCAGTGCGGTTGCTGTCGATGGTGTCTGAGTTAACCGACTGCGAACAACTGTTAGACCTGCCATTTGACCAACTGACCACCTTGGATTGGCAGCAATTACAGAATTATGAACCAGTACCCGAATTAGTCGCGGCGTAGGGAAACAGTGGGCATCTAAGCCCACTCATTACCTATCCAATAGCGTACTAGTTTCAAATATAACCACCCAATGCTGGAATAACTTCAGTATTTTCTCCTCATCCCTATTACTACGCTCTCTGCATAAAAACGGGGGTAAAGCACCTCTGCATCGCGTTCAGTTCACTAATTCAATTATTCAGTATTTGTTAGATAAAAAACTGGTGCAGATACAGAATACCGGGTGCGGTTTTTTGTTAGAGATTGCTGAAGATTGTTGAATTAAACATAAGAATTAGGAGTAATGAAAAATGCCTCATCCCAATCTGCATACTTTGGTTGCTGCTGCAAAATTTATCCTCAGCGAGATTGACAGACATCCTGATTTCAAGGCTATTAACTATCATCCTGACTTGACAATTGGTGATGCTCAAACTGCACTGTCTTATTTGCAATGTGAACTAGACGGCAATCAAAAGACTGGAACTGAATCAGAGACTTGTGCTTAGTACAAAAGCAATCGCCTTCAATTGTGTCGTTAGTAGGGCGATTGCTATTGCTACATAAACCTCATTATTCCACACTTCATTAACTATGAATACTGAAATCAAACTAGGTCTTTGCAATCCACCAGAACCCATCTATCTCTATGTCAAGAACGCTGAATTAGGCGGGGAATCATATCTCTGGTATCGCTACGACATCGATAAGGATAGAACTATCCCTGTACAACAAAGAGGGTTAACAGGATATTTATTAGAGTTGCGATTGACAACTAGAGAATTAAAGGGTAAGGACAATCTGAAGTTAGATATTGTTGTCAGCGCTGATGAACTTTATGTTATTAGAACTGGGCTAGAAACCAACTTCGCTAAAAGCTTTCTTTTGGCTGCATCATTAGTCCAAGACTTTGATAAACCCCTGATTATTGCTGCTACTGCTGGTGAAGAAAACACGGTCTTCTGCAATCTTTACGATGCTGCAACCAAAACTAAGATTAAAAGGGAATGGAATAAAGATGTAGACTGGGCAAGCATCATCCATGACATCCAATCTCTTTTAGGTGGTACATCCTCAACTATTCCACCAACGCCGAAACTTAGTGGAGTAAATCAATCAATCCACCCACAAGATTTACGAATAAGAAATATTCGTACTTTACTTGATTATCCATTGGATTTAGTTAAAGAGTGGTTGCAGTTTCAAGATGTTGAACGTCCAAGCTTACTTAATATTACCAAGGTGAATGAACTTATCAAGTCGATGTGTTTGGCTTGGGCAGCAGACAAGTGTGAGCATCCCAACTATGCAGAGTCTTCATATCAAAAGCAGGTTATTGAAGCTGTTGTTAATGGAACTGATGAGTTAACAGCAATCAAGATATGGATGCAGCAGCTAGCAACAGTAAAAACTGGGGTGGCTTGAAGTTAAGAAAGAAGGCGGGGGTAGGAAATAAGCAAAGAATCTCAAAGTTTTTCTGACCCCTGAATTCTAATTTTTAAATCTTCTCTGTGCATCAAGTTTTGGAGAGGTTTTATGGCTAAAATTTTGACTGATTATAGCAATTATACTTGTCATCAAATCGCCAGTATTCTTCGTCTAAATTTATCAATTGTACGCCTCTGGATTAATCGCGGCTGGCTCAAGGCGGATAATCGTTCTCCTAAGTATTACGAAGTTAGGACTGGGCATCTCAAACAGTTTCTAGAAAATCCACCACATCAAATTAAAAAACGGATTGCATCTCTTGATTCCGAAGCCATTAATTATTTAGTGGGGAGAAAAGGATGAGCGAACAAATTACTCCCCTTGAAACCCAAAAAGTCCTTGATCTCTGCTCTGGTATTGGCGGTTTCACCCTTGGTCACACAATCAGCGGCGGTTTTGAAACCGTGGCATTTTGCGAGATTAACTCTTACTGCCAACAAGTTCTAAATCTGCGCTTTCCACAAGTTCCAATTATTCCCGACATGCATGACATTACAACTGAGTCTCTTACCAGAGTCGGAGTTACAGAAGTTGATGGCATCATCGCCGGACTCCCCTGCCCTCCCTTCAGCCTTGCGGGAAAACAAAAAGCATCAAAAGACGATCGCAATCTGTTCGGAGAGTTCTTTAGAATCCTTTGCGAGATTCGACCGCAGTGGGCAGTTGTTGAAAATGTACCCGGACTGCTCGTTGCTGAGGGAGGTGAATTTTTCAGTGGTGTACTCTGGGAGTTTGCCCAGAGCGGGTTTGATGTACAGTGGGGAATTGTTTCGGCTGCCTCCGTGGGAGCCATTCATAAAAGAGAACGAATCTGGATTATTGCTACCAACTCACAAAGCTCAAGACGGGGAACATCCTGGAGTCAGTACGAGAAAGAGTGGACAAACGCTGCATCTGTCGGCGGCGGTGATGTTGGTAACTCCTCAACAAACAGATTGCAGCGACAACATTCAAGGGAACCGAAACAAATCCCCTCAGTTGAATATGGGGCGATCGCTCAATGTACATCTAGTGGAGGCGATGATGGGTTTCCCACAGGGCTGGGTGGATGTCTCCTTACCCACACAGGACTTACAGATTGGCTGTGTGCTGCCACAATCCCCGGCTTCAGTCGGCTCAGTCGTAGAGAAGTTGCAGCGCTTACGCTCTTTTGCCAACGAGAATATGGCCAACTCTATGCACAATACCTTGCCGTCAGAAGACAACATAAACAACAACTGATGGCTCTGGGTAACGCGATTGTTCCTCAATGCGCTGCACTCGTGTTTGACCGATTGAAACAGATTCTATCTCAACAACAAAAAAACTCATGATTGACCAAATCACTATCCTCGAAACTTGTTGGTATATGTCCCCACCTTGGGGTAATCAAATCCCTCCCCTTGAGGTCAATCTTTTTGAAAGAGTCTACCTCAAGAATTCCAGAACATTTGGTTATTGCTGCGGTATCCATTGGCACAAAGACAGATGGATGTATGCAATTGCTACGGACAACGAAATCATTTCTGCCTGGGGATGCGATTTCATTGGTACGGGTAGGCTACAAGCTCACACTCTGGCTAAACCTGAATTCGTGTTGACACAAAGAGTGATGCTGAGTACTGCTGGCGATCGACCAAACCATCGCATAGTTCTGGGGATTGAGCAGCAGAACGATCATTGGTTTTATCTCATCGAATGCATGTCTCCTTTGTTGGGCAAGCCGATCACAGCAGCGAGTCGCTTTAGTTATGTCAGTCAACAAGATTTGGTACGGGCGGTGGCATGAATGTTTTTCAGTAATTAACCGTTTAAAAAATAACCAAAGCATTAATCACGTTGACATGCGATCGCTTCACACATCAAAAACTGGGAGAAAGTATGAATTCACTCACGTTTCAAATTAAAGACGAATTGGGATTTTGTACCCGTAGTAGTGATGGGGTCAGTGGAATGACGGTGAGAGCTTTATCCAATTTCTGTGGACTAGCCGAAGGATCTAGCTCTGCCATTTCTAATCTGCTAACACAAATTGAGAATTCTGACCCGGAAACGAATCACCTTCCAGAAACGCTAAAACCATTTGCTGGTAAACGTTTGAGGTTGGAAACGAACGACAGTCAAAATAGCTTGTTCGTGATTGACGAACTTTGTCACACTATTCTGGAATACTACGCAGTTGATGCAAGGAAATACAAAGGTAAGCAAGTCGCCCTCAACAATTATCGGATGATTGCCAGGGCAGGACTGCGGGTATTCATCTGGTCGCAAACTGGTTATTCACCACAAACTCTCAGTGCAGAGCAGTTGGCATTACTCCAAGCTATCCCTGCTATACAACAGGCGATAACTTCGTTAAGCTCCGCTAACGCTGACCTCCAAGCCCAAATCCAAAATCTACTGCCTCAAACAGCCGACTTCATGCCCCCCGGTTGGGATATCGAAATCTGGCGGAAGCTACCCCCACAGGACAAACGACATTTCCGCTTTTTGTACCGCCGCCGTCGCTTTCGTCCGTCTCAACATGGACAAGATGAACCCCTGGCGTTACCTGCTACCACCACCGAACAGTTGAAGCAACGACAATGGGCGGAAGTAGAACAATTGGTTGGCGAAACCTCACCCCAAGAACAGCAGCGCTTAGAACTAGCAAAACAAAAGGCATTACACCAACTTTTATCCCAAGGAGAACAAGAAAATGACGATTCAGATGTCCCTTTTTAATGAACTAACCCCGGCTTTACCAGTCACTTACTACCCAGATTTCTTGAGCAAACAAGAGGCCAACGAATTGTATCAGCACTGCCTTGGGCTGCAATGGAAACAAAACCAAATAAAAATGCTGGGGAAAACTATGCCCGTTCCTCGTTTGGAGTTGATGTATGGGGATGAGGGCTGTGATTACCTCTACTCTAAAAGCGTACTACTCAAACCCCTGCCTTGGACAGAACCACTGGCCAATTTACGTGACAAGATTACCGCTGCTACTGGGTACAGCTTCCGCATCGTAATCGGCAATCAGTACAGGAGCGGTCAAGACGGTATCGGCTGGCACTCTGATAATGAGGCATCGATGGGGCTTGAGCCAGTGATCGCATCAGTGAGCCTGGGGTCGGTTCGTAAATTCCAAATCAAACCTATAGGGAAAAAGCCTACTGATTTTTGGTTGGAACACGGGAGCCTGCTCGTGATGCAAAGAGGCTGTCAGTCCACCCATCTGCATCAAGTTCCCAAGACGAGCAAGTTTGTTACCACGAGAATCAATCTAACCTTTCGTCCACACATTGGGGGCAAATAAATTTCTGACATTGCCAGTTGCTCTGTTTTGAGTTCCAACTAAATTTTTCCAAATAGTGTAATATCTGAGTGCCTTAGTTCAGGTGTACTACTAAATCCCTTTACAAGCGATCGCAACAAGTCCTGAACTTCTTTTAACGGTTTTTAACCAGTGCCTATTTTTTGAGTATTCCAAAGCGGTATGCCTCCATACCTGCTTACTTTTTCATGCGCCTATTACTGGAGGAAATATGACTATAACAGCGACTAATCTTGAATCTCATCATTTAACAGAATGGTTAAATAGTGGCGTTGACGAAGAATTGATTGATCTGAATGTGCGATCGCTAGACAGTAACGTACCATACGAATATCTGTTGTACAGCCCTAACATCTCCCGCCGTAACGACGGGCGGCTACGAGACAGGGACTTAAAGAAATACCAGCACATTGAACTAGGCGGCTGGTGGTGCAGTGGCGTTGACCCCCTCAACAACTACAAATTGATGATCTGGGGTTGCTTCAAACCCGACCATCCCCGACGCGATCGCCAGAAGATCCACAAATTCATCAAGTACGAACATCCATATAGAGAAGAAACACGAGCTTTCTTTCTCTTAGTACCGAATCGCATTTGGGTGAAAGTTTCAAATCGTAGTGGTATTCCTATCACCCAAGAAGATTTAGAACATCCGGGTGGTTTCTGGCATTGGGTTTGGCGGCATAATGTGCCAGTCACAATTGTCGAAGGGGTTAAAAAAGCAGGGGCGTTACTCACTGCTGGTTATGCCGCGATCGCAATTCCTGGGGTGAACGCTGGCTATCGCACACCCACTGATGAGTACGGTACAGCCAATGGTAAACCATACCTAATTCCCGACTTGAAGCATTTCGCAACACAGGGGAGAATTGTCAACATCTGCTTTGACCGCGATACCAAGCCGGAGACTGTTCAACGGGTGAGAACTGCCATCAGTCGTATGGGTCGGCTGTTGGTTGCTGAGGTTGTTCACTTCGAGTTCTAGACTTACCAGGGCCAGAAAAGGGAGTTGATGATTTTATTGTTGCTCAAGGTCAAGATGCCTTTCACGCTATCTACAATACTGCCGAAGCATTGGAGTTATGGGAGATTAAGCTGTTCACTTTGTTGACCTACCCGCCATCAATCGCACTCAACCAACGATTCTTAGAAGGGCTAATTGCTCCTATTGGCGAAAAACTAATTGTCCTCAAAGCTCCCAAAGGCACGGGCAAAACTCAGTGGTTAACCCATGAGGTTGCCAAAGCACACGACCAGGGGCTGCGGGTACTCATCATTACCCATCGCATTCAATTGGGTGAGGCATTGTGCGATCGCTTCGGTGTTAACTATGTCACTGAAGTTCGCACAAATGAAACTGGCGATTTGTTGGGCTACGGTGTCTGTGTAGACTCGTTGCATCAACAAAGTCAAGCTCATGTCAACCCTAACGACTGGTCAAATGATGTCATTATTATTGACGAGTGCGACCAAGTTTTCTGGCATTTGCTCAACTCTGGGACAGAAGTCCAAAAGCGACGTGTCTCTATCCTCAAAAACCTCAAATCTTTGATTCAGAATGTCTTGGGTAGCAATCAGGGAAAGATTTACTTATCTTCTGCCGACTTGTCAGATACCGATGTCAAGTACGTTCTTTCTTTGGCAGGAGAATATCGCGTCAATCCGTTTGTGATTGTAAATAACTATCAGCCCCAGTCTGGCAAGTGCTACAACTATTCTGGCAATAACCCCAAGAATTTGATTGCTGCTCTTGATAAGGCGATCGCCACTGGAGGATACTATTTATTATGCTGTTCTGCTCAGAAAGCTAAATCTAAATGGGGAACCCAGGCGCTAGAAGAACGTTTTCGTCGTAAATTCCCACACATTAAGATTCTACGAATTGACAGTGGTTCTGTGGCTGACCCCACCCATCCGGCTTGTGGGTGTATTGCCCATCTCAATGAAATTCTCACACAGTATGATTTAGTAATAGCCTCTCCCAGTCTAGAAACTGGTGTATCAATTGACATCAAGGGACATTTTGATGCAGTGTGGGGGATTTTCCAGGGAGTGCAACCTGTTAATTCTGTACGGCAGATGTTAGCACGATTACGCGAAACTGTTGAGCGTCACGTTTGGGTTAGCAAGTACGGTATGGGTACTGTGGGTAATGGTTCAACCTCAATCGGAGGATTATTGCGGAGTCAACACGTTGCCACACAGGCTAACATTGCTCTGTTGTCGCCAGCTGACAATTGTGACTACAGTTTTATCGACCAGAACTTTCAGCCGGAGTCATTACAGACCTGGGGGAAACGTGGCTGTGTAATTAATACCGAAATGAGGCGCTATCGAGAGTCTGTGATTGAGGGATTGGTTGCGGATGGCTATACGGTGATTGATGCAGAAGACGTAGAAGATGATGAGGGTGGAGAAATCATCAAGTCAGTTAAAGAAGCCTCTAAGGAATTATATGCTACTGAATGTCAGGCGATCGCTAATTCTGTTGAGGTGTCTGATGCCGAATTGAAGAAGTTGCAAGACAAACGTGCGAAAACTCCTATTGAACGACATCAGCAGCGCAAGGCTGAATTGTCCCGGCGTTATGAAGTTGAAGTGACACCCGAATTAGTAGAAAAGGACGATGATGGGTGGTATCCTCAACTGCGGCTGCACTATTATCTGACACTGGGGCGGGAGTTTTTGACAAAACGTGATGCCAAACGAGCCAAGGCACAGGCTGAGGCTGGGGAGAATTCGATTTGGAAGCCCGACTTTAACAAGGGGCAGATGTTGAGTGGTGTCTTTATTGTTGGAGAAACTTAACTTATTGCAGTTGATCGCGTCTGGGGAACAGTTGAGGGGTTCTGATGAGAGGATGCAGGAGTTGAAGGCGATCGCGCTACAGCATCGGTATCTCATCAAGACTGCTCCTAAAACAATTGCGAATTGCGTTAGCGAAGCGGTAGCGAGTCCTCGAGCGTCATTGCGAATTGTTCGGTGTCAGTCACTAATAATATAGATATACCAACATGCATCACTGACACAACATTACCCGATATTCCCCAAACATTAAATGAAACTGCTGTCGGGTGGAAGGGATTGAGACTGAAGCTGCGGCAAGGGTTAGAAAGTGCTGGTCGGTTCTACACTGAGTTAGTCGCTAAAGTTGGTGAAGCTATTGGGGTTGCTGATGGTGAGCCAATATGGAACTCCTATTTGGGACAGTGGCAAGTCTGGGTGAGCTTTGGGGACGGTTGTCGGGCTGTGGGGTGCGATTGGTTAGTTACGGTGTAGGGAGCGAGTAGTTCACTGAAGGATACTAATAGAAGCCAGATTCGTGTTATGTTAGTGGCCCGACGATAACTCCAAAAAAATAATTGAAACACTGAACAAAAGTAGAGGTGGAGGGAATTTTGATTTTCTAGTTGGTTCCGCTCTTATTGAACATGACTTTTGGTAAATACAATTAGTTCTTTAGCTGCTACAAGTATACGTATTAACAACCTGATGAAACATTTAGTGCTAGGAGCTACAGTACTCGTCGCCACATCTGGATTGATGATTGGAAGTCCTCAAACCCTTCTGCTTTAACCTGGAAGTGGAATTATTCTGGTGCAGGTATAGATGCGAATGGTAGCTAACGACCAGCTCACCGTTACCCGATGCGGAACCACACACAATCCCCACGTTGGTTGAGCCGAAAGTTGGAATGCACCTGCCCTGTCTGGAAGTCGCGCGGCGGTGAACCCGCCACGCGATTGTACCTCGTTGCACAGCGCCTCGATGGCCGGGTCGTCGTCTGGCCTATCCTCTTCGATGAAATACGACCTCAAGCACTCGAACTTGAGCGACTCAACCAGCACGCCGTAAGTCCAGAGAAAGTCGTAGTTTTTGGCATCTGCGATTTGGGCTACGACCTCACTACCGAGTTCCAAGTGCCAGCGGACGACTGATGCCATCAAGTTAATGCGGTTAAAGGGTTTCTCAGTACCTTAACGAGTGTTTCAGCATAACACTTACCGAAGAGCCAAAAATTCATGGACAAAAACATCGAAAAACACCTATTTGAAGACGATAATGGAACCAACCATCGAACAACTCAAAGCATTCTTTGATTTTTGCGTTCGTACTAGCAACCTTCTACAAAATATAGAATTAGTTAGATACGATGAGAGAAACAAAAGAATAGCTGTTTTGGTAGGACAAACAATTGAAGTAGAAATACTTAGCAGTGGAGAGGTATTGATCCGATGAGCGATTATTTAAGTCTGTCATACGATAAATTAAAACAATACATCAAAACCCATCCCCAAGATGAAGAAGCATTTCAGCATTTTTTATCATTAATGAGAGAAAAACCAGGAGTGGTTGTAAAAGGTGGTGAAGCCGTGGAAGCCGAACTTAGAAAGAGGCTTTCATCTTGACGGATTTTGAGCAGAAAACTTGTTTTAATTGAGAATTAAAACCCGATCTAACTTTGGAGCATCGCTCCCTTGTTGGGGCTAGTTCTTCCCCCTACACCCCAGAACCCGCGAGTGTTTCCAAACATAATCGGTCTTTTGACAGGCCAATTTACTTAATTGAAAGACATCGCATATGGTTTTGCTAATTCACTGATCGTGTGTCCCCTTTTCGATACACGCTTGAGAATATCTCTGCGTGTTGCATCGGCCAGAGCGCCAAAAACCATGTCAAGAGCAACATTTGATTCAACCATATGGTTGAATGATAACCCAACATACATATTGCGTCAAGTATCCTAATCATTCAATCTTGAGTTGGGTGCAGTTGTTTAAAGAATTACTCAGTACACAAAGAGCGCTCATCGCTCTTTGTGTAATGCTCTCGTTCGAGGATATAGATCCGACCAAGTTTGGTCAACTGATTGCAATTGCGCCCGATTGGGTGCAGTGGATAAGGTGAGTTTTTGGGTTGTTAGCTCAAACCAATTTATCAATAATTCTTCTGTTGCTCATCTACAAAACACCACAGCCATTCTTCTCCTAATTCTGCTGAACTAATAACGGGATGTCCAGTCCGTTCATAATGACGGCGTGCATGTTGATTTTTGGAAGAGTCGCAGCACAGCATCTTACCACAGGTCTGGCAAATACGCAGATGCACCCAACGCTCATTGAGCCGAATACAATCCTCACAACGAAACACGGGATAGTTGGCTTTGTGAATCAGGTTTTCCAGAGTTAGTTCATTGAGATGTTGGCAGGACATAGAATTTTGCTGTGAGTAGATGAGTTAGAACAGTGCCGTTGAATACTTGCATTTCTAGGCTAATTAAGATGAGCGCCTCCCTCTCTGAGCTTGTCCGCAAAATAAACTGCGTGTTCACCTGTACCACTAGCAATCTCCAAAACCATACCACTCTCAGGTAATACCTTTAAAAGTATTTCTAAAATTGGTTCGCGGTTGCGCTCGGTAGCTGCTGCATATTTTCGTGCGTCTTGTGGTGTCATCCGTATCGTTGTCAATACCTGATTTTATCCTAATAGCAATTAAGCTCATTGCAAAGATCGGTATGTTGGCATTCGTGGTATTCCCGTTGTCATGCTCTTTAAGCAAAGCAAGTTAATAGAAACAATGGTCGGTGTTAAACCCTATGAATAACTTAGCAGCACCCTCGATAAATATTTGAATTGATATTATTTGAGCGTGATTCTGGAGTTTGAGAACGTTGACGCTCTAAAGTTTGGTCAAGGGACTTGCAGCTGTTCCCGATTGGGTACAGTGGATGGGGTGAGTTGTCAGGTTGATTTGGCGATCGCGCTGCTGTTACCCTCCTTACAACAGTGCTGTTGCTAAGTCTAATGATATTTCTGCAAGTGAGTATCGCGCTCGTAAGAGCAAAGATTACTTGAAACCTGAAGAAGTCTATGAATGTGAGAAATTTCGGATTCGAGACTCTTATGGGATGGAGGTGAGTGAGGAATTGGTGGAGAAGTTGATTCGGGCGATCGCGTCTATGGAAGCTATATTATCAGAACCAGGTGGTACTGTTGTCGATCCCCAAAGCAATAGGGAATACCCTTCCCCACCCAAGATTGTTGCGGATAAAGACCGCTCCGAACGAGACAAATTACCCTTATCTATGGACTGGGGGAATTATTCAGCTCGTTGGTTAGCGCGATTCAATCTAGGACTGCATGATATATTGAAGCGTTTAGTGAAGGGAGAGGAAATTACCGCCGACGATCCTCAATTGGTGAGAATGACAGAGATTGCCATTCAGTGTGCTGCTCATATCAAGGCGATTCTTGGGTTTACGGTTCCTGCCGACTGTCAGCCTATTTGGTTACTTGCCACTCTGGTCGAGCAGTTGGGATTGAAGCTGGCAAATCGCAAAGAAGGGCCTCGTGGGGAACAGGTAAAGATTTATTCTCTGGCGAAAGGGGAATTGGTGTTTGCACTTCATGTAATTGCTCATCGGGAGCAGAAACGCGCTAGGCAATTCGCAACTCGCGGCTTTTCGCTGCTTTTCGCAATTGTTTTAACTGCGAAAAGCAGCGAACTGGAAATTGCGAATTGTTTGGTATCCACCCCCCCGATATTGGTATAGGAAATCCCCATTGTGAGGGGGTGGATACTACGGATTTTGATCCAAATAATGGTGACCGCTCTCTCGTTCAAGCCTGTGCCCAGATGTTGAGGGATGGTATTCACCAGGGAGTGGAGGCAGTCAAGGGTATCCTTAAGCGCTGGAGTACAGATTTGCGCTGGTGTGCGGTGCTGTTACTGGAAGAAACAGCAGCCCAGCAACTGCGACGGCTAGAGGAGTTAGTACCGCAATTTTACACCTTGCTCAGTGAAGAAGTGTTGCCTATGGAGGGGGCGAACGGCTAATTGAGGAATTGAAAATCGGATGAAAGTTAAGCAGTTTTTCTACCCATTTCTCGGTAGCAATTTGATGCGACTGGGGTCAAGTGGAGTAAAATTGCTCAAGTCATCTGCTCAGCCTAGATTTGAGCCTTGGGGGCGTTGGCAATATAGTTTTGCGTTTAGATCAGCTAATCTATATTTCCCGATCTATTGGTCTGTAAGCAACTGAGTGTTATCGCTAGTTATGTTGTCATCTTGAGCGCTACTCCTTGTAACTGGTGTCAGCATCGACAAGGCAGCGATCGCCCCTTTAACCTGTGAAGGTTCCACCTCCAGGTAATTTTGCAGTTGCTCCAAGTTGCGGTGTCCGCTGATCTCCTGAATCACCCGTAAAGGGATGCCAGCATTGCTCATTAAAGTAAGTGCTGTGCGGCGGCAACTGTGAGTACTAGCTCCTTCAATATCTACCCTCTGACATGCTTGGCGAAAAATCAGCGATGCATAATCTTCATGCAAATGACCACGCTCCCAGCGACCACAAAAAAGATAGCCTTCGCGGTCTGCTTTGGGTTTGTAGAGTTTCAAGTAATGCCTTAAGTCATCTAATACGGAATGGCACTAAGAAAAGCTCTAAGCTATGCTCTGTAATCATTACAGGCATTGAT
>NZ_JCACKM010000024.1:0-59431 GCF_059505385.1 Desmonostoc vinosum | reverse complement strand
CAGATGTTGGCGCTTTGGCGCTGTTGTAAGGTTGCGGTCATGGTTCTATGATTGCTTTTCGTTTATGTATGTATGTGTTAGGCGTTTGTGCCTATGAAAATAATTTACATTGCTTTACAAAATTTAATCAAGTACTTTAAGTTTTGTAAAACTGATTGCCAATATTAGCTTTACTTATCTAAAAGTAAGGATGAGCATTCTCTATGCAATACTGTCTGTTTTGTTGATCAGCACCTCTATCGATGGGTAGAAGCTTGGAACAGGGTAAGATAGCGATCGCTCTAAATAGTTGGTATTCCTACTTATTTTAGTGGTCTATCACACTAAATTTGAGGGTAAGGAAACGTAGTGGCATGTCAAGACTAAAGTTGTGTGCTAGCTTTCCTCTTGTGGCAAGCTGCCCACACTACAAACCCACTGCCACATTACAGCCCCGCACCAAGAATTTTGTCTTTTAAGTGTTTGCAAACATCATCTTTGCAATCGATATGATATTTGCGATCCCATGTATGTTTACTGCACAGTTTAAGATTTTAATATAGTTTTATCGTAACTGCTGATACAGTAAATTTTATATTGATCTGGTGACATCTACCTTCAGAAATACAACGAATTGAAGAGGTAATTACATTCTGATGTAGATACAACAATGATTACTTCAGTCTTTGTTTCTTGAAATTTATATTGAGTTTTTGCACGTAAGTTGTGCAGGATTATCTCCATGCGTAAACCTGTTCTGACGATTTTTTATCAATTCAATCCTTGGAATGCTAGTATCGGAGGAATTCAAACATTAATTAAGATTTTTATTAAGCACGCACCTCCAGAATTTGAGGTGCGGCTTGTAGGAACAGGAGACCCCGAACTTCAACCTAATTTGAAGTGGCAAGCAGCAGAATTTGCAGGTAGAGAAATTAGTTTCTTACCTTTATTTTACCTGAAGGATGATAATTTCAGAAGTTTTATACCGACCACAGTTAAATATACAACTGCTCTTTTAGGGCGATACTTGTCCTCAGATTTTATGCACTTTCATAGGCTGGAGCCTAGTTTAGCAGCTTGGAATTGGCAGGGAGAGAAAACCCTGTTTATCCATAACGATATTCATACACAAATGCAAGCTGCTGGTGATCAAAAAGCTATTCTTTGGCGAAGATTTCCTCAAGCTTATTTTGCTTTGGAAAATTTATTAGTTCGTCAGTTTAGCCAAATTCTTTCATGCCATACCGATGCAGCAGAATTTTACAGACAGCGTTATCCTAGTGTGAAAAACCGTGTTGGATACATCAAAAATTCATTTGACAATGAGATTTTTTATCCATTGAGCCAGGCACAACGGGACGCTGGTCGTCGCCAATTAGCTATCAAGCTAGGTTTAGATGAAGAAACACGTTTTATTCTATTTGCTGGTAGGCTACATCCACAAAAAGATCCAATTTTATTAATACGGGCTTTTGCGGCTTTAAATCATCCAAACATGCATTTATTAATAGCAGGTGATGGAGAGTTAGCATCAGAAATACGGACGGAGATTGGACGGTTAGGATTGTCTGACCGAGTGACAATGTTAGGGGCGATCGCACTAGAAGAGTTAGCAAAACTACATCGAATATGTCATGTTTTTGTTCTGTCTAGTGCATACGAAGGTTTACCTTTGGTAGTTTTGGAAGCATTAGCTAGCGGAACACCAATAGTAACAACTAGATGTGGTGAAACCCCTAAATTATTAGCTACTGATAGCGGGGTTGTGTGTGAGCAACGTACACCAGAGTGCATCGCAGATGCTTTACGTCAGGTAATATTGCATCCGGAGAATTATCCAGTGGCGTCTTGTGTAGGAACTGCACAACCCTATAGCGCTCGTACTGTTATTAGGGATATCTACAGCAAAATGCTAAGTCGTTGGGAGTTAGCAGGTAACTTAGCTGTTAGCTAATGACTTGATCAATTATTTTGAGAAAAGAACCGATTGTTATGAAAATAGCCGTCATTGGTGCGAAGGGTTTGCCTCCCAAACAGGGAGGAATTGAGCATTATTGTGCAGAAGTCTATCCGCGCATGGTTGCACAAGGACATTGTGTTGATTTGTTTGCTCGGTCTTCTTATACAGACTATTCTTGGTTTGATTATTACGACTTTTGGGGTGTGCGCGTTGTCTGTTTACCTAGTGGCAATTGGCGTGGTATAGATGCTTTTATTGCTTCAGCGATGGGAGCGATCGCTTCTTGCACCCAGCAATATGATATAGTCCATTTTCATGCTCTGGGGCCATCTTTATTTACTTGTTTACCCAGAATTAGCACCTCTGCAAAGGTTGTAGTTACCTGTCAAGGATTAGATTGGCAACGTGCCAAGTGGGGTAATTTATCTAGTCGGCTAATTTTGATGGGAGAAAAGGCAGCAGTACGCTTCGCTCATGGGCTAATTGTAGTATCAAAAGACTTGAAAAATTACTTTCTCCAAACCTACGGTAGGGAGACAGTTTATATTCCTAACGCTCCTGCTAGCTATGCTGGCTCAGATCCAGAGTTTTCTTATGGTAAAGCTATTGGTTTAACAAAAGGACGCTATATTCTATTTTTGGGCAGACTTGTACCAGAAAAGCGTCCTGATTTACTCATTGAAGCTTTTCTGAAGTTGAAACCGACAGGATGGAAACTAGTTTTAGCGGGCGGTGTCAGTGATACTCAATCCTATAGCGCCAAACTCCTAGAAACAGTTGCTAGTAATCGAGATGTCGTATTTGCAGGCGAACTCAAAAGAAATCGTCTGTGGGAAATTGTCCGGGGGGCGGGTTTATTCGTCTTACCTTCTGATTTGGAAGGACTACCTCTAGCAATGTTAGAGGCGATGCGAGAAGGTATACCAGTATTAGCGAGTGATATCGCACCTCACGAGCAATTAATTAGTGGTAAGCGGGGGATGCTATTTGAGGCTGGAAATGTAGACTCTTGTGTACATTCTTTAGACTGGGCAATTAATCATCCAACTGAACTAGCAACAATGGCTGAGAACGCACAAAGATATGTGCAGCATCACTATAGTTGGGATCAAATTACTTCTGAAACTTTGAAGCTATATACAACAATCTTGAATTCACCTGAGCCAGTAAATGTACCAGATTTGAGTTTCAACAGAGTTTTTGGGTTTGTTAGCAGGAAATAGTCATTGGTCATTTGTAATTCTCCCCATTCCCCATTCCCTACTCCCTACTCCCCATTCCCCATTCCCAAGGATATACGTAATGGAAAAAGGCATTTCAACTTTACCAGCGATTTTGAAGCGGCGAAGTTTGCCAGCTTTGGCTACCTTTGCCGCCGTGATTGGCGGAGCATTTGCTTACTTAGCTTTTGCCCCACGTTTATATCAATCGACGGCGCGATTGATGCTTGATGATAACCGGGTGAGTGTTTCTGAGTTGGGACGCGACCTGACGCAAGCGCCTGTAGGCATCCCTGGTGGCCCTAGCCCAGTAGCAGATCAAGCGGAGTTAGTGAAATCACAACCTGTTTTGGAGCGATCGCTACAGAAGGTTTTTCCTGATTCTAATAGCCCACTGACAGTTAAGCAACTAGGTCAAAAGTTACGGGTGAAAATTGCTCCGGCTACGAATATTGTAGTTTTGAGCTACCAAGCTAAAGACCCTGTTTTGGCCGCAAAGCTTCTGAATGCGATTTCTCAAACGATGGTTGAGGATAGCGCTCAATATGTCCGTAAAGAAGCTGCGAACGTGCGGATGTTTTTAGAGAAGGAAGTACCATCAGCTCGTCTGCGTCTGCAACAAGCAGAAGTTATAGAAAACAAATACAGACAAGCCACTGGTATTGTCTCCTTTGAAGACCAAAGCAAAAGTTTGGTTGATAGTTTAGCTAATCTCGAAGATCAGGAACGGACTTTAGTCGCCCAACTCCAACAAACGCGATCGCGGGATGCATCTCTGCGAGCAATTACCAACTCCCCCAGCCTCAGCAATGCTTACGCAGCTGTTCGCGGTGGTCAAGACGAACAACTCCAGAAGTTACGCACTAAGTTGACAGATTTGGGGACACAAGTCATTGATATGCGTTTACGCTTTACCGAGAACCATCCCACTTTAATTAAACTGGTTCAGGAACAGCAAGCGATCAAGGCTTTATACAATCAAGAACTGGCTCGCTTTTCACCTGGAAACCCGGCCATCTCTCCCAGAAATGTGGCATCCGATTCTCTCAGTCAGAATCTGACTTCTGAACTCATTAACAATCAAATTGAACGCTTAGGAATAGAAAATCGGTTGCGAGTGATTCAATCTTTGAGGGCTAACTTACGCGATCGCCTCGCCCGATTGCCGGTTCTCCAACAACCGCTGACAGCACTTACCCGCCAACAAGACGAAGCCGCCGCATCTCTCAAGTTGCTGCAAAGCAAACTAGAAGAGGCGCGGATTGCTGAAGCCCAACTAGTTGGTAATGTCCGGATCATCGAAGAGGCCAAACCTGCCACTTCTCCTGCTTCACCACAGCCTGCGATCGTATTGGTACTGGCAACTGTGTTGGCAACTATTTTAGCGATCGCTGTAGTCTTGTTGCTGGAGATGATGGATAAAACACTCCATAATGCTTCAGAAGCTGAAGAACTACTCAAGACACGACTGTTAGGAGAATTGCCTTCCCTACCCGCAAAGACACTCACCTTAAATCCACCAGGAAATTTTCTCGATAACATTGCTCTAGTTGAACCTTACCGGATGCTGTTAAAAACCCTAGAGTTTCGCAATTCTCAGAAGGTGCGAAGCATTGTAATTAGTAGTACTAAATCCGGGGAAGGTAAATCGGTAGTGGCTTCACACCTAGCCGCTGTCTGTGCCATGTTCTCTCGACGGACATTGATTATTGATGCAGACTTGCGTTGTCCTATGCAACACAAACTGTTCAACTTAATTCCTCAACCAGGAATTACAGATATACTCGACGGACATCTGTCTTTAGTTGAAGCTGTACAGATTACAGACATTGATCATCTCTCAGTATTGACCTGTGGAAGTCTGCATACCCGTCCCTCACAATTACTAGAGTCAGACGCGATGAAATCGCTCATGGCAGAGGCGATCGCTAAATATGATTTAGTAATTTTAGATACTCCATCTCTCAATGATAGTGCTGATGCTACTACCTTGGGACGATATAGTGATGGCGTAGTGCTAGTTACACGTCCCAGTTTTACACACAAAGAATCATTGCAAAAAACTGTATCAGAGCTTACACACAATCGCATAGCGATTTTAGGAGTAGTTGCAAATGGTACAACAAATCAAACAGAAAAGTCTTACCGCTATTCATCCCGTCTTCTCCAACGTGTCAATGTTCTGAGTGATACCGTCAGTTCCAAAAACGGTTCGAGGTCAAAGTGACGATGTTAACTAATCAAAGTTCAAATTCTCCGTTGTCACTCTGGGTAGGGTTGGCAGGTGTGGGAATTGGCATACTCATAGGCATCCTCACAGGTGCCCAGCCGCTTTTCCTTACCTTAGCTGTCGGTGCAATACCGTTTGTTTTCCTATTTTTTGCCAAATTTGAACAAACGGTTATTGGTTTATTAATCCTGCGTAGCGCCCTCGATCCTTTCTCTGATCAGCAAGTACCGGCTGCATTTGCCCTTGGTCTTGATGCTCTGATTTTACTTTATGTAGTGGTAGCATTATTGACAGGTCGGATAGTACGTACTGATCGATTTTGGTGGTTGTTTGCAGGCTGGGTAGCTTTACAGGGTTTGTGGGTGATATTTATTATCTTACCTGTGGGAGGAATGGAGTTTGATAGTACTGTTTTGCTAGACAGTATCCGCGAGTGGGTGCGTCTTTTTTCCTGGTTGATGGTTTATTTGCTGGTAATGCAGTTAAAAGACCGAATTCATCCACGACAAATTATCTTTGCTTTATTTTTTGCTCTTGTAATACCTCTGACGGTGGCGTTCATGCAGGTAGTTCTTCCGGCTTCGCTCTTACCAAGTGTACTTCAAGGAACCGCAGATCCAATTTCAGGAGTAATTTCCAGGGTTAATGGCACTCTCGGTCTTTCCAATACCTTCGCCACTTTTTTGTTGTTGTTCATTGGTTTAACTTACTGGCAATTGGGTCAATCTCAGCGGCGTTGGCCTTGGCTGGTGCTGCTGGGCTTACTTTGTTTTTTCTATGTCAGTACTAAAGCCTTGTTTAGCTTGATGATGTTGGGCGTTTTTATTCTGGTTTTGATTGCACCAAGATTGAACATAATCAATCTGATTGCTGGAGTGTTGTTATTTGGTGTAGTCATAGCCCTATTTGCCAGTACAGAGTTTGGACAACAACGTCTTCATTCGTTGTTGCAAACACCACTTTTCAACCCAGATATGGATATATCACGGGCGTTGATTCTGTCGAAGGGAGATAATAACAGCTTTAACTGGCGGCTATCTCAGTGGAGTTATCTACTACAGGCTTGGCAGGAGTCTCCCTTTTTTGGCCATGGCTTGGCAACTAGCCGTCATTTAACTATTTACAAAAACTATGCCCACAACGACTACATGATGGCTTTAGTAGAAGGCGGGGTTGTAGGTTTTATCATTTTTCTGACCTTTCTCGGCGCTCAAGTTACACGTTTAGTTTATTTATTGCACACTTCTAGTAACAAGGCTCAGCAAAAACTGTGTTGGGTCTTGTTAGCAATGCTTTTGTCTATACTTGTCGGCATGATTACTGAGAATATCTGGACTCACACAACTCTCTTTTTCTACTGGTGGACTCTGTTTGCAGTTGCTGCTTGGAATTGGAATCAGTCGGAGCATCTGGATAACTCTATGTCACAGTAAAACCTCTTTTGTAATCGTGTACGTAACAATGACCCAGCGCTTGATTAACTCTAGCTATCACGCTCAACTGAAACTAGAACATCAACGACCATTACGGGTAGTTTTGGTGCATCCAAGTGCGGGGGTTAACTGGAGTGGTGGCTCAGAAATATTCGCCATTGAACTTGCTCGTCGCCTGAGTGCTGACTTTGAGGTGGAATTATTAGCAGGCGCTCCTTGTAGCCCTTTTTACTATCCAGCTGGTGGGATTCCTCGCACACAAGCGCGTCAGATTCTCAATTATTTACCGATCGCTTCTGTACTGAAACGTTTTATCACTCATTTTGACATTGTTATTGAACACCTGACCAGTTCTTTACCTTGTGCTATGCGACTGCTGACACGCCCTGCTGACTTGATTTTTCCCTGTAATGATTACGGTGGTTTGGCGATGGCTGCTTTTGTCCGCGCACTGATTGGTACACCTATTCTTTATACTGAACATACGGGATTGTTAAATCAAGGGCGATCGCTTGCACGTAACTTACAATTTTGTCCCAACCATCTCGTAGTTTTTTCTGAGGCAATGGCTAATTTTGCCCGCACTTTACGACCTTCCCAAGACATCACCATTATTCTCAACGGTGTAGACACTAACCGCTTTACACCAAAAGGAGAGCAGATGGCTTTAGGTTTAAACAAACCTTTAGTTTTATGTGTAGCTTCTCTTAACCGCGAAAGTCACAAGCGAGTTGAACTAGCAATTAAGGCTGTAGCCAGCTTGCCAAAAGTCAGTTTTCTGATTTGTGGAGATGGGATTGATCGTGCATATTTTCAATTTTTAGGTGAGAAGTTATTAGGAAGCGATCGCTTTGCAATTAAGACATTTACCAGCGAGCAGATGCCTCAAGTTTATCGTAGTGCAAATGCATTCACATTACCTTCTATTAATGAACCATGTGCGCTTTCTTATTTAGAAGCAATGGCTAGTGGTTTACCAGTTGTGACTACAGACGATGAAATGCGTCGCCATGTAATTGCAGATGGGGGAATTCTTTGTGATGTCACAAATAAAGATGAATATGCTGCTGCCATTGTCAAAGCCTTAAATGGAAATTGGCAAGATAAAGCTAGACGAAATGCCTATCGTTTTAGCTGGGATACTGTGGCATTACATTACCGTGATGTCATTTTGCAAACAATTCTGCGGTCTCAAGGAGTGGTGAGTGGGGAATGGGGAATTGGGAGACGCGGGGACGCGGAGAATGACAAATGACAACTAACAACTTGGGTTAATCTTTGAAAATCAAGGATTTTTATGATGCCAAAGGTTTCTATAATAATTCCTGCATATAATGCTATGAATTATCTGCCAGATGCTTTAGAAAGCGTTCTCCAGCAGACTTTTACAGATTTTGAAGTGTTAATTATTGATGATGGTAGTTCGGATAATCTTGTGCAATGGGCAGGTGAGTTAGCCAACTCACAAGTAAGGTTAATTGTACAAAAAAAACAAGGTGTAGCGGTGGCACGTAATACGGGTATTGCTAATGCCAAAGGTGAGTATATAGCTTTTTTAGATGCTGATGATTTGTGGAAACCAACTAAGCTGGAAAAACAAGTATGTTATTTGGACAATCATCCAGATATAGGCTTAGTACACACAAATATGGTGTTAATTAATCAGGAGGGAAAATCATCAGGTAGAGTTATGAAATCTCATGCAGAAGGTGATGCTTTAAAACAATTATTAGAGAAAAATACAATAACCACTTCTTCTGTAATAGTTCGTAATTGTTGCTTGACAAATATTGGTGACTTTGATATTAGCTTACGCTACTCTCAAGATTGGGATATGTGGGTTCGGATTGCTGCTCGTTATCGATTTGCTGTAATCAAAGAGCCTTTAGTTTGCTATCGCCAACATGCCAATAATGCTACTAAGAATTGGCAAATGTGGGAAAAAGGTTTAGGAGTGATTGAGAAATTATTTCAATCTGCTCCTAAAGATTTAATCTATTTAAAAAACCACAGCTATGGGTATGCAAATATCTATTTAGCTTGGAAAGCTCTCCAAAATGGCGATCGCCATCAGGCTATGTGTTTTCGCACAAAAGCGATCGCCCACTATTCCCAACTACGCTACTCTTTGGGATATATGCGTTTGTCTGTAGCGATCGCCATTATGCAATGGTTAGGATTTGACAGCTTTAACAAAATACTAGCACTTATCTACACTGTGCGTCGGCATATTGCGTGAATAAGCAGGGGATGAGGGGGATGAGGGAGATGAGGGAGATGAGGGAGAAAGATAATTCTCCCAGTCCCCATTCCCCATTCCCCAGTCCCCACTCCCCACTCCCCATTCCCCACTCCCCATTCCCCACTCCCCACTCCCTACTCCCCACTCCCTACTTCCTACTCCCCACTCCCCACTCCCCATTCTCCTTGATTCGATAATTAGGAAAGTCATTATGGGATTACGCCATCAAGCTTTTAAAGGCGGATTTATCATGCTTGTCCGTCAAGGTTTGGGTATATTACTCAGCTTGGTAGGCGTGATATTTATTACTAGAGTTATTGGGCCTACTGATTACGGACTTTTTGGAGCAAGCAGCGGTATTGTGATCTTTTTTTACCGTTTAGCTCCCTTGGGTTTGAATATTTACCTGCTTCGCAAAAAGACTAATCCAGAGCAACAGGAATACGAACAAGCCTTTACTCTCTTGTTATGTATCAATATTATTTGTGTCACTGCTATTGTATTAGGACGACAATTTATCGCTCAGTTGCTAAAGCTGCCAGACGTTGCGCCTCTTTTAGGAATCTTAGCTTTAACAATACCTTTGAGTACTTTAAATGTGCCTTGGGTAGTCAAGTTAGAACGCGATCTCAACTATCAACGTGTAGCATACATTGAGCTAATCAGCCAGATAGGTTACTACTTAGTTGCAATACCATTAGCATTACATGGAGCTGGTGCTTGGTCTCCTGTTTTTGGCTTATTTACACAGCAAGGCAGCCAATTGGCTCTCAATTACTGGAGTAGCAATCTGCGACTCAACTTATGTTGGCACCCAAATACAATTCGGACGATGCTCAACTACGGTTTCGGCTATACAAGTTCAATGTGGATTTGGGAATTGCGTACATTAGTCAATCCAGTCATTGTAGGACGTTTTGCTGGTGCGGAAGCTGTTGCTTTTGTGGCTTTGTGCATTCGTTTGGTAGAGATGCTTTCCTTTGCTAGGGCAGTAATTTGGCGCTTGGCAATGGCTGCACTTGCTAAATTAGGAGATGACAAAACTCGCCTACGCAAGAGTATTCAAGAGGGAATGCGCTTACAAGTATTAGCAGTTGGTTTACCAATGGTAGGGTTTGCGCTGGTGGCTCCTGTAGTCTTAACATTGGTTTTTGGAAAAGATTGGAATCCAGTACTGCAAATATTTCCGCTGATTACTATTAGCTATCTTTCTTATGCAGTTTTCAATTTACATTGCTCTGTATTGTATTTACAGGGTAAAAATCTTTTGGTGACATCGTTTAATTTAATCCATATAACCCTGTTTATAGGAAGTGCATTTTTGCTAGTGCCGCGCTTGGGTATTGTTGGTTATGGCTGGGCGGAAATTTGTACATTAGCTAGCTATTTTATTCTTCACTTTTACATAGTTAGAGAGATTGGTGAGCTTAATTACACTGATGTGGCAATCTGGTACTTTATCATAGTTATTATTTTAATTTTAAGCACATTTCATGATGTGGCTCGCTACTTGTCTTGCTTAATGTTACTGCTGCCCTTAGCATCAACTAAAGAAAGAAAAAACTTGATTAGTTATTTCCAAATATTAAAATTTTAGACATATTGTCAAAATTAAATCAAACTTCAATTAAGATTTATTTGCTTGCGATCGCTCACAAGATATCCGTCTGTCTTCCCCTAGCCCCTATTTTCACTTTGTCCTCAACAAGCGATCGCCTGCATCTCCTAAACCAGGAATAATATAACCATGTTCATCGATTGCAGCATCATGGGAAACTTTAAAGGAGTTAATACAAATACATGAAAGGAATAGTTCTGGGATTTGACCCGATAAATGGGGGATTGATCAGTGCTGAAGATGGGAAACGGTATACATTACAACTGGATGCCTGGAGAGGATTGCAACCGCCTCGTGTTGGTGAACAAGTAGATTTTGAAATCAATGGCGATGCTGCTAGTGAAGTTTACCCACTCGTTAACGAGACAGAATCAACACAAGATGATATTGGTAAGACACTTACCGCAGCAGGCAAATCGCTAGCAGATGCCACAAGTCGTGCAGCAGCAGAAGCTTCTGTTAGGCTTTCTGAACCACCATCTAACCCAACTGCCCAAAAACTACTAGAGAATGGCAAAAAGGTCTCAGCTTCACTATTTGCTGTGATCTTAATTTGTTTTTTCCTACCTTTCGTTACCGTTTCTTGTGACAATCGACCTGTTTTTCAAATGTCAGGTGTTGAAATGGCTACTGGTAAAACAGTGAGTACACCAGATATATTTGGTAGTCAAACGCAGAGTCAAAAAATTCCTGGTGATAGCAGAGCTGCTCTTGTTTTTGCTGCTGCGGCTTTAGGTATTGGAACTAGCCTGATCAAGATTCGTAAAAGTTCGCTAATTTCCGCAGGTATCGGAGCATTTGGATTAGTTATGCTTTTGTCTCTTAAGTCAGAAATTGATAAACAGATTATCAATAATGGCGCTAGTTATGCGGGGTTTAAAGCAGACTATGGTGTAGGCTTTTGGGGTTCAATTTTACTATTTATTTCAGCAGCTTGTCTTAACATTTGGCTATTTTTTCAAAAGAGAACAGATAGAGAAACCACTCCATAAAAAACCATCCCGACTTTAAAGTTCCTCTGAAGTGGCGCAACTTGCCAAAGCAATTACGGTGCAAATTGACTATAAAAATGCCCCTGGTTTGGGAGTCATGGACAGCGTTATGCACTCATTTAGCCGTTGTTGGGCAATTTATTATATGTGCGTTTACACAGTTTTGCTAAATTCTTTTCTGCAAATCTCGATTATTCAGTTAGTTGAGCGAAGTCGAAACCAACGGTTTTGGTAAATTATTTCCTAGAAATCACCTAATTTACTAAGTGTTCGAGCTTAGTGAGCGAGTATTTTAGCTTCACTTCAACTAACGAGCCTTTCACTTCAACTAACAAGCCTTTCACCTCAACTAACGAGCCTTTCACTTCAACTAACAAGCTTTTCACTTCAACTAACAAGCTTTTCACTTCAACTAACAAGCCTTTCACTTTAACTAAAAGGATTTTCAAAGCTGGTATCGCTCGAAAGATCCTGGTTCTGTTGCGTGGCGCTTTGCTCAGGGACTGTTCTACCCGATTATAATGATGTCGGTAATCCTCCAAAGGTTTTTTGCACACTAGGCAAGAAGAGACGCGCTTTGGAAGCGCGTCTCTACAAGAGACCTCTTGCAAAAGTCGGATACTCGCCAGAAAATAAATTTTCTGGCTGATAACTCAAGTCGGTTTCAACCGACTAATAACAGTATTTTTAGTCCGTTTCAACGGACTTTTGCTATTAGGCAGAGACTTGAGTCTCTGACGGTTCAAGTATTTTTGCAAGAAGTCTAAGGGTTTCGGGTAACGCAGAATTAATTTCACCAATAGAGTTGACAGGATAACTCATTTCCTGTATTGAAAATAAAAGCTGATAAAAAATCCAATTATGAAACTTCATTATGCACTTGCACCAGTAGCTGTGGTCGGGGCGATCGCTTTTATCCAACCACAAACTGCTATAGCATTATCCTCAGCGGAAGTAGCTCAACTTGCCAAAACTATCACGGTGCTAATTGATAGTAAAGATGGTTCTGGAACTGGGGTAATTATTAAAAAAGAAGGCAACACTTACACTGTTCTGACAGCTAGACATGTCATTGAGGCTCAAACTAAATATGAAATAGTCACTCCAGATGATCAGCGTTATGCACTCAACTACAGTACTATCAAAAAGTTACCAGATGTAGATTTAGCTGTTGTACAGTTTACTAGCAATCAAAGCTATCCTGTTGCTAAAATCGGGAACTCAGACGAATCTCCCGAAGGAACAACCGCTTATGTAGCTGGGTTTCCGCAAGTGACAGCGGCATTTTCTCAGGCGATTTACAATTTCACCGATGGGCGGATTACTGCCAATGCTAACAAGGCGCTGCGTGATGGTTACGCTTTGGTGTATAGCAATAATACACTACCAGGGATGAGTGGCGGCCCGGTGTTGAATGAGAAAGGCGAATTGGTAGGAATTCACGGCAGAGGTGACACAACAGAGAATTTTCAAATCTCAGATAAAAATCCCAACATAGTGATTAAGTCAGGCTTTAATTTGGGAATTCCCATTAATACTTTTTTGCGATTGTCAGCCAAAACAGGAGTAGTAAATGTAGGAGTTAAACCTTTTAACGCACCAATAGTCACAACACCAAAAGCTGACGATTTTTATATTCAAGCTTGGGATAAATATAATAAAGGGGATTTTCAAGGGGCGATTGTGACTTTTACAGAAGCCATTCGCCTCAAGCCTCAATATGCTGCTGCTTATCTCTGGCGGGGATATGCTAAAAACAATGGTCGAGAAAATAAACAGGCAGTGATTAAAGATTTCCAAAAAGCAGCAGAGTTGTTTTTTGCTCAAGGAAATAAAGTCGATGCTTACATCAGCCAAGGAACTTCTCGTTGGCTATCGCAAGATTATCAAGGTGCAGTTACCGCACTGACTCAAGCAATTCAACTTAATTCTAAAAATCCCTTAGCTTACAACGAGAGGGGAAATGCTCGCACTGGATTGGGAGATTTTCAAGGTGCTGCTGCGGATTATACGCAAGCAATTAGTCTAAATCCTGACTTAACTGTTGCTTACCCTAACCGAGCTAATGCTCGCCGGGGTTTAGGAGATAGCCAAGGAGCGATCGCAGATTTAAACGAAGCAATTCGCCGCGCTCCTAACTATGCTATTGCTTATAAAAATTTGGGATTTATCTATAGTGAATTGGGACAACAAAAAGAGGCGATCGCCAATTTACAAAAAGCTGCCGACTTGTTTCTCAAGCAAGGTAACAAAATAGAAGCTTACCAAAGCCAAGGGTCGATTCGCTTGGTGATGAAAGATTATCCGGGGGCCATTGCCCTGTTTACACAAGCAATTCAACTCAATCCCAAAGAAGCTGCACACTACCTAGACAGGGGTTTTGCTCGCTCACAGTCGGGAGATCAGCAAGGAGCGATCAAAGATTACACTCAAGCTCTGCAAATTGATCCTAAAAATTTTAATGCGTATGAAGCGCGGGGTTTTGTCAAGCTGGAATCTGGAGATCAAAAAGGAGCGATCGCAGATTTTACCCAAGCTGTGAAAATTAATCTCAAAGATGCCAACGCTTATGCCGGTCGTGGATTTGCCCATAATCAATTAGGAGATAAACAAAGTGCGATCGCTGATTTACAAACAGCAGCTAAACTTTTTCAAGAACAAGGCAATACAACAGCGTATCAACAGATATTAGACAGCATTAGCAAGATACAACAGTAGGGAATAAGGAACAGCAATAGTGGGTGTGTTGTCACCCATTGATGTCAAGTTAAGCTAGTTAAGCTAAAAATAGCTTCGGTGTTGGCTTCCTCATCCGCCAGAGAATAAATTCTCTGGCTAATAGCTCAAGTCTACTGAAGTAGACTCAAAATCTTGGAGGATATTCAGTCATCTAAAGATGACTTTTGCTATTAGCAAGAAACTTCAGTTCCTTGCGGGACATAACTTTTACGTTAAGTTGACACCAATGGTTGTCACCAAGCACTGCACCATTAACAATTTAAGATTCTCTTAACCACATTGCGAATTGAGATTACTTTATGAAAGAAGGTAAAAGTTTAAAGCCAATCTGGGCTACGCCCCGCTCCAAAGATCGCCCGCAAGTGTCGCGAAAGAATCCTTGTCATGCAAGGTAGATTGAAACCTTGTCCCTGGTGAGCGACATAGTTTTCCCTGTTCCCTTTTATAAACTACTTGAGGAATTAAGAAAAAATGATTGTATAAAAATACGGAGATATTTTCCAGTAAAGTCAAAAAAAGCCTCCTGGGAATTGAATGATGAAATTTCATTATCTACTTGCACCAGCATTGATGGGAGTAACAGTTGCCTTTGTGCAACCACAAGCTGCTGTGGCGTTATCCTCAGCAGAAGTGGCAAAACTTGCTAAAACAATCACAGTACTAATTGATAATCAAAATGCTTCCGGGACTGGGGTAATTATTCAAAAACAAGGCAACACTTACACTGTTCTCACAGCTAGGCATGTAATTGAAACCCAAGCTAAATATGAAATTGTCACCCCAGATGGTCAGCGTTATGCACTCAATTACAATACTGTCAATAAGTTACCAGATGTAGATTTAGCCCTTGTACAATTTACCAGCGCTCAAAATTACCCAACTGCCAAAATCGGCAACTCAGATGAATCCCCCGAAGGGACAACCGCTTATGTTGCAGGTTTTCCACAAGTGACAGCAGCCTTTTCCACTTCAATTTACAATTTTACCGATGGGCGGATTACTGCCAATGCCACCAAAGCGCTACGTGATGGCTACGCACTGGTTTACAGCAATAACACACTACCCGGCATGAGTGGTGGCCCGGTATTGAATGACAAAGGGGAACTAATCGGCATTCATGGCAGAGGCGACACGGCAGAGAATTTTCAAATCTCTGACAACAATCCTAATGTGATTATCAAATCAGGCTTTAATTTGGGAATTCCCATTAATACCTTTTTGAGATTATCAGCTAAAACAGATACAGATGTGGGTGTTAAGCCTCCTAGCACACCCGTAATCACAAAACCGAAAGCAGACAACTTTTATCTTCAGGGTTTGGATAAGTATCAAAAAGCAGATTTTCGGGGTGCTATTACTGCTTATACCGAAGCGATTCGTCTCAATTCTAAATATGCCTCTGCCTACTACAGACGTGGAGATGCCAGAGTCAATCTCAGAGAAAATGAAAAGCTGATTATTGGAGATTATCAAAAAGCCGCAGACCTGTTTTTTGCTCAAGGAAATAAAGCCGATGGCTACAGAAGCCAAGGTTCTGTGCGTTTGTTCTTGAAAGACTACCAGGGAGCAATCACCGCTTTGACTGAAGCGATTAAACTCAATCGTAACGATTTTGCGGCTTATGGTGAGAGGGGTCGTGCCCGTTCTAACTTGGGAGATTGGCCAGGTGCGATCGCAGATTACACTGAAGCTATTCGCCTGAATCCTAACGATATTGATTCATACATCAACCGGGGTAATGTGCGCCGCTATTCAGGAGACAGCCAAGGAGCAATTACTGATTTCCAACAAGTAATTAATCTCTCTCCCAACTCTGCCTTTGCCTACCTCAGTCTAGGATTTACCTATAATGAATCAGGACAATCCCAAGAAGCGATCGCTAATTTGCAAAAAGCTGCTGACCTGTTTTTTCAGCAAGGAAATAAAGTTGAGGCTTACCAAAGTCAAGGTCAGATTCGTCTAATTAAAAAAGATTATCAAGGAGCAATTGCTCTATTGACGAAAGTTATTCAACTCAATCCGGAATCTGTACACTACAATAACCGGGCTTATGCTCGCTTACGGTCGGGAGACAAACAAGGAGCGATCGCGGATTACACCAAATCTCTGCAAATTAATCCTAATGATATTAATGCTTATAGTGGGCGGGCTTTTGCCCGGTTGCAATCGGGAGATGCAAAAGGAGCGATTGCAGATTACACCCAATCTATACGAAGAAATCCCAAAGATGCCAATGCTTATGCAGGTCGGGGATTTGCCCGTAATCAATTAGGAGATAAACAAGGAGCAGTAACCGATTTACAAACAGCAGCCAAGCTCTTTCAAGAACAAGGCAATACAACAGCGTATAAACAAATACTAGGCAATATTAGAAGGATACAAGAATAAAGAGTGAGTAAATCGCGTAACATTTGTTAATAGTAGAAATTGTTGCTGCCTGTTTGATTTGCGAAACAGAGCGATCGCCACGATGGAATTAAAAAACCATGGACGGGTCAAACTAGACCTCTTGCAAAAGTCGGATACTCGCCAGAAAATAAATTTTCTGGCTGATAACTCAAGTCGGTTTCAACCGACTAATAACAGTATTTTTAGTCCGTTTCAACGGACTTTTGCTATTAGGCAGAGACTTGAGTCTCTGACGGTTCAAGTATTTTTGCAAGAAGTCTACTGTTTACCACGCCAAAAAACAACTGTTATGGTGGATATGGAAATGCTATTTCCACACTCAACTCCCCAGTGTTTTCATGACTGTTGATTTAACTACTTCATCTGATTTTGTCGCAGTATTGGCACAAGCTGCGGCTGCGTATCGAGGACAAAATCGCGATCGCCCTTCTGCGGGTATGTTAGTCGAGGCATTGCTGCAAGCGGAAAAAGCTGCCAAGCAACAGCGTCTAACTTATTCTTTTGCAGCCTTACTCGGTCAATGGCAATTGTGCTTTGTAACCGGAACTCGCAAAGTTAGAGAACGAGGAGGAATAATATTAGGTAAGGGTTTTTATTGGCCAAAATTTACCCCGACCTATATTTCTTTTGCAACAACCCAAGCTTTAGAAGAAACTCCAATCAAAGGAGAAGTTGCTAATCAAGTGCAATTTGGTTCAGTTTTAACAAAACTAACAGGGCCTGGACAATATTTAGGTAAAAAAAACCTATTAGCTTTCAATTTTACCCATATACAAATCAGTTTATTTAATCGCGTTGTATACGATAAACCCTTTAGTAAAGCTAAAGCGCAAACTGATAATTTTTATAATCAACCCATAGCTAAATTACCTTTTTTTGCCTTCTTTTTAATAACAGAAGAATTCATTGCAGCCCGCGGGCGTGGAGGCGGGTTAGCACTTTGGGTTCGGTTTTGAATTGGGGACTGGGGACTGGGGACTGGGGACTGGGGATTGGGGACTGGGGACTGGGGACTGGGGACTGGGGATTGGGGAATTGTCATTGATTATTCTCCGCGTCCCCCCGTCCCCGCGTCCCCGCGTCTCCCCCGTCCCCCTCATTCCCCTAAAAAGCCAACATGACGCTTTGGTAAACTGACTGTTACTTTGGTTCCTTGCCCAACTTGACTGGATAAAACAATACTGCCACCATGTAACTCTATGCAGGCTTTAGCGATCGCTAGCCCTAAACCTGTTCCTGGGATGGTGTCAACGTTACTCCCTCGACTGAAGGATTGAAATAAGTTTTGCTGATCGGCAGTGGGAATACCAATACCTTCATCTTTGATGTGAAATATTACCTGTGATTCTTTACCAATTAGGTGAAATTCTACATTGCCCCCATTTGGGGAATATTTAATAGCATTAGAGATTAAATTTATAAATATTTGCTGCAAAAGCCCGCGATCGCCACAAAAACCTCTAATACTACCAGTTATTTGAAAAACTAATTCGTGATGTTCGGCTAATGTTTCTCGTTCTTGTTCTATGAGATCGGAGAAAAATTGCAGCAAATCAAGTGATACTGGCTTAAATTTGATTTTGTCTAACTCAATTTGGTTAACCAAAAGCATGTTATTGACAAGTTTGGACATGTACCTTGCTTTTTGGTCAATAATTTGCATAAATCTCTGTTGTTTAGACTCATCAAGTTGTTGGCTATGTTTTAGCAGAGTTGATGCCGCCGTGAGGATGGAAGTTAGCGGTGTTCGATACTCGTGAGAGACTGTGGCTACGATTTGGGATTTAAAAGCGTTGAGTTGCTGTTCTTTCTTGAGTGCTACTTGTGTCTGAGTTAGCAATTCTGCCTGCTGGATAGCGATCGCTAGTTGCACTGAAACTTCATGAAGCATCTGTGCATCATCAGTTTGCCACTGTCGTTCTCCTGAACTTTGCTGAGCAATTAATAAACCCCAAGGCTTGGGAGTTGACTTGCCGTTGTTGCTGAGATTGATCGGAACCAGCAGATTCGCCTTAGTCTTAAATTGTTCTTGTAAAGTGCCATAGCAATTACTCAAGCCAGCCTCATAGATATATTGAGGATTGGAGATTGAGTACTGGGTATTGGCAAAAAAAGCAGGTGAGTAGGGAGCAGAAACCAGAGGCCCTCTTTTTTCTATCCCTAGTTCTGCTCGTTCCTCATGGTAGATATATTGACCGTGATTTTCCAAAGGAGACTCTAAGCGATCGCGCAGTACTAATGTATTGCATGACTCAATCGAGGAAGCGACTATCTCACCATTCATCTCTGACAAAAACTGATATACAAGCACGCGATCGCACTTCAACATTTGCTGTACTTCTGATACAGCCGTATTCAGTATTTGCTCTATGTTCAAAGACTGGCGAATTCGCAAAGCCGTCATAGCTATTAGGCGCTGTCGCTCTTGAGTTTTGCTGAGTTGTGTTTGCAAGCACAACTGCTTGATAGCATTACGAACTGCTATTTGCAGTACATCTGATTGCAGGTGTTGTTTGACCAAATAGTCTAAAGCACCCCTTTTCATCGCTTGTACCGCGACCTCTTCATCACCATGCCCTGTCAATATAATCACAGCAACAGGGGTCTCAAATATCTCCCGCTTTAGCCGATCAAAAAGCTCTAAGCCACTCATATCAGGTAGGCAAAAATCAAGCAGAACAACATCAAAGTGCATTTCTTGACACAAAGCAATTGCGTCTTCTGCACAATCTGCCTCCAAAATTTGGTAAGACTGGTGCGGATCTTTCAAGAGATATCGACGATAAATTTTTCGATCCGCTGCACAATCATCAATAATGAGTAGCGTCCATGTGTTTAACATAGAGAAGCGGGGAGCAATTTAGACTTTTGTCTATTTAGATTGTGATTTTTTAGATGATTCTAAAGAAAATCTAAATCAATTATGAATAAAATCTAAAATTTCTTTACTAATCTTATTAGGAATGGGGAATTGGGAATTGTCTTTTGTTATTGGTTATTTCTTCCTCATCCCCAGTCCCCAGTCCCCAGTCCCCAGTCCCCAGTCCCCCAAATCAAGGCGAAATGTTAGCCTCTAGCCAATAGTTTACGAATGCTTGAATGGTCTTTTTTAGCTCCTGAGCATCCATGGGCTTGACTAAATAGCCGTTTGCGCCTTTTTGGTAACATAATTCAATGTCTCTAGGGTTAGATGATGTAGTAAAAATTACTACGGGAATTTCCTTGAAACTTTTGTCCTGTTTTAGGCGCTCTAGAATGTCGCGACCATCAATACCTGGTAAATTCAGGTCAAGCAAAATTACTGAAGGTTTCAGTGTTGCCTGGGAATTGCGATCGCTCCCGTTTTGATAGAGAAATTCTAAAACCTCATCCCCATTCGTACAACGATGTATGGGATTTTGGACAGACATCCGCTGCATGAGGCGTTGTAGCATCTTAAAATCTTCATTGCTGTCTTCAACAACGAGCAGCGGTTCATGAAGTTTTGTTATCATCCTGCAATCTTAAAAAAACTTAACAAAAAGAAATATTTTTAAACTATCTTACAGCGATTTTTAACCAAATGAAATACACCCAATTCCAAAAGCAGGGGGAGATGAGGATTAAAAGGAGTCTGACAGGTATAGGTTATGACAAGAACGCTTGTAAAAGATAGGAAGGACGGGATCATAAAGTAAAAATTAAATTTTTGTAGTAGCGCGAGATGGTTAAAATAGTAAGGATATTTGAAAAGTTTTGGGCGAATATAATTCGCTACTACACAAGCGAAGTCCACCTCCTTTGGAAAACACGGAAAATCGAGTTATTGAAACCCACGGAGGTGGGTTTTGTCTATATAGTCGCGATTTCTAATCGCCGGGGTTAGTATTATCTTAAATCATGAATCAACCATCAAGCTTGCAGGTTAAATACAAAAAAATCTTTCCTATTTTTATGTTAGCGGCTAGTATCTTTATACTTTATGTAACCTTAGTTGCAGGATTTACACTAAATAGCATCACAGGTTTAGTACTTTTAGTTGTAAGTATTTTGATGTTGACACGCAATATAGCGGTAATTACACCAAACGAAATTCAGATGATGAATTTATTAGGAATGACATTGAAAACATATTCCTATACCCCTGACCAAATTGTCATTACAAATAACAGTATTATTATTAATAATAAAAAAGTGCTTTCAACATTATGGGCAGATATCAACATTAAAGAAGTAAGAAAATTGGTATTACAGACAGAAGATGAATAGGGACTGGGGACACGGGGACACGGGGACGCGGGGACACGGGGACGCGGAGAAATTTTCTCCCTCATCTCTCGGTTGGTGAGTTTCGGCTACGCGGAAATCGAGTGAAGTCGAGATTCAACTACCGCGAAGTCGAACCACATCCCCTCTCTTAGCTAACTAAGCAGCACAATCAAATAGCATAGTAGTCATATACCGCTCTGTCCATTCTGAGCCAAAGGATTTTTCTAAAACCCGGCGAGTTTTATCATTTTGTTGCTGCCTAGTGCAATAATATCTTTGTCCTGCTAGTATTTTTGCTACCTCCAGACGCGAAGTTAAAGGATTTGTTGTACTGGCAATTTGACAATGTAATGTTAAAAATTCCCGAACTTGTGTTAAAAAAGCCTCTTCTTCCTGAGTACCGACGGGACGTACAAACAAACAAAATTCCGAGAAAATATCGCCCCACTGAGGCAAGGCACGTGGTTGAGAAAACTCTGGTTTAGAAAGTGCCGATAAAGCAGTATAGTAACTCTTTGGTAAAGACCGATCTACATTGATTGGAGATAAATCAGCGATCGCTGCACTAATACTATCTCGCCCTCCCACTAAATCTGAACCAAAAATTGGTAATGCATATTCAGGATTAGGGAACATCACACAATGGAGAATATCTAACGATTTGCCTAACTGAGCTAGTTCTAAGTGGAGTTTCCGAAACTGCGGTGTTTGGTAACAGTGATTTTCGATAATCAGCCGCTCCCCTTCCAAGCAACCCTCAACATAACCTAAATCATCTGGAACCAAGTAGGGAGATAAATCTAGGTATTTCTGCCAAATTTCTTCAATACAGTTTGCTAACTTGTGAATTAGAGGATTTTGACGCGATCGCAATGGCGTTTGCATAGATTTAGGTATACGCTTCTATTTGAGTAAAATCTTTATATCCTTACATTGGCGCATCATCCGTGCAAAATGTGTGCAAATTGTCTGAGGGAATGAGGGAGTGGGGAGTGGAGGGATGAGGGGAATGAGGAGGGTGAGGGAGACGCGGGGACGCGGGGACGCGGAGAATAATCAATGACAATTCCCCAGTCCCCAGTCCCCAATCCCCAATCCCCAATCCCCAATCCCCAATCCCCAAAAAATTTTCCCACTTTTTCCGGAGAGTCTCAAGCTCTGGCTGTAGTCAATTACATACTGAAACTCTATACCGAACATGGGGCAACATATATATCTGGCCCCTATATAAACCTCCTCTTATTAAACACTGCTCTGGCCTGCCCCAGAGCAGTTTTTCGTTTACGAAAAAAGTCAAGTACCCTACGGAAAGTCTTCTCTACAAGACGCCCAACAAAACCGGACTTCGTTTGTTCTTGCTCCGATAGGAGAAGATTGCCCGCAAGTGGCATCAAATAATCTTTATTTCTGAAGGTAGGTAGAAACCTTTGTGGGTGGTTTATTTTTCCCTATTCCCTATTTCCTCTTCTCTTTCATAGTATGTATAAATTTTTATTCTCTGAATCTTAACTCAGGAAGATTGCACTGCACACCGGAAAATAGCATACTCAATATATATCAGAGTATCAATCCAAGCGTCTGCTAGACCACCATGACCAACGACTTTTCCAAGCAAAATCTCAGAGGTCATTCCTTTAAACGTCAAGACTTAACTGGTGCTGATTTTAGCTATGCAGATATTAGAGGTGTAGATTTTACTGGTGCTAATCTCAAAGAAGCCAAATTCATTGGTGCTAAAACTGGACTGCGATATCAATGGACGATGGGGTTAGTACTCATCTCACGCTTAATCTCAAGAATATCAAAAGCTTTTTCGGCATATATTGACTATTTATCATCGTTTAATTTTTACAATTCTACTGCTAACAACTTTTATGCGGGTGTTGTTTGTTTAGTTTTGCTGACAATCTTCTGGGTGTTCACTGTCAATAAAGGCATTGTGGTGGGTTTTGCAGCTTTTGTTATAGCTGTGGTTGGAGCTTTTGTTTTTGCCAAAGCCTTAGCTAAAGTAGGAATCCAAGCCGGAGCAAGAGCTATTACTGGAGCTGTAGCTTTTGCATTTGCCTTTGCGACAGTAGGAATTTTAGCTTTATTTTTTATCAATGCTGGATTCTTGGCTTTTGCCGCAGCGCTGCTGATTTTTTACATTGGATGGCGTGCTTTGAAGGGAGATGAGAGACAGGCTTGGACTCGCTCGTTTGAAATTATTTTTGCTGCTACAAGAGGTACAAGCTTTCGTGATGCAGATTTAACAGATGCAGATTTTACCAGAGCTACTCTCAAGAATACAGATTTTAGCAATTCAATTCTGACTCGTACTTGTTTTCACCAAGCTATAATACTGTCTTTTGTTTGTCCCGGCGCAACTTACTTGGGACACACACAAATACGTAATTTGTTAGTTACGGGACAAGGGCAAGGTCAAAATTTTGACTATCAAGACCTCTGGGGAATTAATCTCAAAGGAGCTAATCTCACGGATGCTAGCTTCGTTGGTGCAGATTTAAGTAAGGCTAATTTACATAAAGCTAATTTATCTAGAGCAAAGTTAGTAAAAACGCAATTGAACGGTACTGATTTGACAGATGCTACTGTCACCGGAGCCTATATTGAAGACTGGGGTATTACCAAAGACACTAAATTTGATGGGGTGAAATGTGAATACATTTATACATGCTTACCCACTTCAGAAAACCCTCATCCCTTTCGTAAACCTTACAATAGCCAGAAAACTTTTGTAGACGGTGAATTTTGTGATTTGATCGAGCAAATTTTTGACACCCTCGACCTCTACCACCAGGGTAATAATATACATGCGATCGCCACTTCACACCAGCAAAATGTTCGCAATCAAATACAAAGGCAACCAAGTGTAAATACTGAAGCATTCCTCACTCAAGATGACATTGGCAAGTTATTGGCAGAACTCGAAACTTTAATTCAAGGAGCAGAACTACCAGCCGATATCCAAGAAGAAGTAATTGAAGACTTAAGAGCAACCAAGAAAGCAATAGACAAAAAAGAACCAAATATCATCCGAGCATTAGACCGTTTAACAAACGTAGCAGAAATAATTGAAACGGCTGCTAATACTGTAGATGTTAATCAAAAACTCTGGTACACAGCTATGCCGATTATTGCCAAAGTTACTAACTTTCTAAGTGCTGCTGTGAACCCATAAACTCACCCAAATAAGTGAACAATGTTCATGTTTGCTATTTTGAACATATTCAACCAGAATACTGGGTTTAGCTGGCCCAAGTTCGCGCTCGCTGTAAACGATTGCGAATGCGGTTTGCCAAATCTATGCCCATCACTGGTTTACACAAGTAATCGTCAGCACCTAGAGTAAAAGCTTGATTTTGAGTTGTTGCATCTGTGAGGGCACTGACAAATAGAACTGGTAATCGCCGCCAACACACATCACTCCGTAAGACTTGGCATAATTCCAATCCATTAATTTGTGGCATATTGACATCTAACACCAGTACATCAGGTATTACAGCTTGTAATACTGTCCAGAATTGTTGCGGTTCTGCAAGGGTTGTAACTTTAAATCCCCAAGGATTGAGTAGTGATGGCAGAGTGTGTAACCAATCACGATCATCGTCTACAATCATGACCTTTGGTTCTAGAACTGAGCCACTCAGCAATTGTGTTACAGCTGCGATCGCATCTTCGGGAGCAATAGATGGTTCCAAAAGGATTTTCCCACCCCGCCGCACTATTTCCAAGCGATTAATAAAATCGCTGCGATCGCCCACAACCAAAATTGGCAAGTCGGTGTAACTTTGCGTCAAGTTTTGCAAATATTCCAGAAAGTTTGTTGCTTGTGTCTGTGGGGCGAGCAAAAGCAGCATTGCTTGGGGAAATTGACTACCGTACTCAGGGATTAACCTAGAGTTTAACCAGGTTCTAGCCATCTCAATTGTCGGTGCAATCGCTGTATTAATCCCCCGATTTGATGCAACAGTAACTAAAGATTGGGTAAAGTGGGAATCTTGACCGACAATCAACAACAGTGGTGAATGTTCAGAAGGCGACTGCAAGCCAGGAATTAAGGTATTGTCTTGGATTTCTCGTTTTAAGGCGTTCACCAAAGTTTCCAGTAATACTGCCTGTTGTGGTTGCAAAAGTTTATGACTTTCTAGTAAATTCTCTAGTTGTCGTGCCAATTGCATTCCCTTTATGAGTCCAAAAGTTCCTAGAGTTCCTGCTAGTTTGTGAGCAGTTTGTTGAGCATGTGCTTGCAGTTGATGATCTAGTGAATCAGCTTGTAAGTCTTTTACAGTCTGAGATAGTACCGTCAATTGTTCAAGACTTTTTGGTCTGCTAACTGCCCAAGTCTCATTGAGAAATGCTAGATATTTAGCTTGTTGCTCAGGATGGCGTTCTGTTGAACTCACACATGGGGTATTCCCCATACTTCGACTGCTCCTATCAAAGACGCTCTTGCTGGCTTGCTTAAGCATACGCTCAGTACAAGTTCCCAATTCCCCATTCCCTTGAATTTTCGCTTCTTGGTTGGGCGCTTTTAAGTAATAACCACGCCCTGGCATTGTTGCAATAAAATCAGGAGATGCACCTACTGCTACCAGCTTATGACGCAACCGCCTAATATGCGATCGCACAGTTGCCTCAGCGGGAAATTCCTCTGATGACCATAATCTGTCCAAAATCTCACCAGTACTAAACACATGCTGGCTATCCCACAACAAGAGTTCTAGCAATCTATATTCTTTAGCTGTCAGACATAAAGGTTGACCATCATAAGTTACTTCACAAGTACTTGGGTTGAGCAGTAAATCTCCCCAAGTCAGTAACGGAAAGGGGTTGACGCTACTACGGCGCAACAATGCTCGAATTCGAGCAATTAGTTCTAACCGATCAAAAGGTTTAACTACATAGTCATCTGCGCCTGCATCAAATCCTCTAACTTTAGCGGTACTAGTATCCTGAGATGTTAGTAAAAGAATTGGTGTAGTGTATCCTTCTGCTCGAAAATGTTGGCATAAACTAATACCATCTAACTTGGGCAACATAATGTCCAACACCATCAAATCATACTCAAATGTTGAACCATAATTCCAACCCATTTCACCATCTTTGACGGTATCTACGACATAGTTATGTGCTACCAAGCTCTTTGTTAAAACAGTAATTAGTGCTTCATCATCTTCCACCAGCAATATTTTCATATAGGAATCCTATTTGATTTTTGAAAAAATCAGTACATTCCAAAAGACTTCTTCCCTACTTTTTTAGTATTTTCTGTCAATGCATAAGTCCTATAGCAATCATAAATCATTCGTGATAACTAAAATCCCCGACTTTTTTGGGAAGTCGGGGATCTAGATAACGCGGATTCTTACAAATCAGATAGAATTTTCACAATTGGAGAAATAAAATTGTAGTTAAAAAAATGTGGCGTTGCTGAATCATAGGATGAAATATGATAGATTGAAATCTCAAACTCTTTATTCTCTCTGCGCCTCTGCGCCTCTGCGTGTTAGCGTAGCGGGGCGTAGCGGGGCGTAGCCCGATAAATCATCCTGCAATTATGCAACGCCAAAAATGTTGATTGAAGAAAGAGAAATCACTTTATGTATCGATGAATTGCTGATTTTTTTTCACTTCAAGTAACAGAAGAAGTATCAGTACAAGTTCCCCATTTCTCGTTCTCAAAACTAGATCTGCCAATGCAGAATCCTGGCAATTTGATCTGGTAGATCAAGCGAATTGAAAGGTTTAGTAATCACACCACTGACACCCAAATCATTAAACTGTCGCTTTTCTGATGTCTGTGCTTTGGCAGTTAAAAAAATAACTGGGATGTGTTCAGTTTCGGGATGCGATTGTAGGGCTTTAAAAGTAGCAATGCCATCCATATCGGGCATCATCACATCCAACAGAATAACATCAGGTTGTTCGGTTTGAGCAGTTTCGATACCTGTAGGCCCTGAACTGGCAGTCATTACATCCCAACCTACTGCCATGTGGATGCCAAATTGCACGACTTTTTGAATTGTTTCTTCATCATCAATAAATAAAACTCGTTTAGTCATATCAGTTATCTAATTAAATAATTCGTAATTCGTAATTAAAGGGAACGTTCCCTTTCATTGTTTGAATGTTGGTAATGTAAAGTAGAAAGTACTGCCTTTTCCAAGGGTACTTTCTGCCCAAATTCGACCCCCATGTTGTTCGATAATTTTGCGACAGATGGTAAGCCCTAAGCCTGTCCCTCCTTTTTTACGGGAATCGGTTGAGTCAACTTGTTGAAATTTTTCAAAAATGCTTTCGAGTTTGCCTTGAGGTATTCCTTGCCCTTGATCGCGGACACAAAACAGAACTTCGATAGGTTGGGAATGGGAAATGGGGAATTGGGAATTGGGAGCTTGTACTGAGCGAAGTCGTTCGCGTAGCGTCTTTGACAGTAGAAGTATTGGGAATTGGCAATGAGTGTTTGTTGTTTCTCCCCCTACCTCCCCTGCTCCCTGCTCCCTAGTTCCTAGTTCAACCGTTAACCCAACTGTCGTACCAGGTAATGAGAATTTGATCGCATTACTGAGTAAATTGGTGAGTGCCTGGACGATATAATCTGAATCTACCCAAATCTGGATATTCGCAGGCTGTGTTACCAAACTCACACCATGCTGTTGGGCCATTGGTTGCATTGCCTCGGCTGCTTGAGTTATTAAATCTGCGGCGTTGCAAGCTTGCTTTTCCATTGTGACTTCACCTGACTCAATCCGCTGCAAATCTAGGACGTTATTGACTAGGCGGACTAATCGTACTGTGTTCTCGTCGGCGATTTCTAGCATTTGCTGTCCATCGGTTGAGAGAGTTCCCAATCGCCCTGTAGCGAGGATTTTCAAGGCACTGTGTAAGGAGGTGAGGGGGGTTCGTAATTCGTGGCTGACTACGGAAATGAATTCGTCTTTCATCCGTTCAATGGCTTTGCGATCGCTAATGTCACTGGTGAGGGAAAAGAACCCTTTGACGGTTTTTTGTTCATCGATATGCGGAATATAGGTGACGTTTACCGAGCAGAAGTTGCCATCTTTGAGGGTAATTTCATTTTCGTAGGTGACTACATGACCTGATAAAGCTGCTTTGACATGGCTGTGCATTCGTTGGTAACAGTCTTGTCCCCATACGTCCTGAAGATGGCATCCGTGAATCTCTAGTGGTGACTGTCCTAACCAATCTTCATAGGCTTTATTGTTAAAGCTATACCGTTGTTGGTTGTCTACGTAAGCAATCAATACTGGTAATGCATTGGTAATTAAACGCAGTTGTTCCTCACTCCGTCGCAGAGCTTCTTCTGCTTGCATCCGGTCATTGATTTCTTGATGCAGATTACGATTGGCATCTTTGAGTTCGGCTGTGCGAACTTCTACCATCTCTTCTAAGTGTTCTAATAATTGGGCTTGGGCTAGAGCAATACTGATTTGATCTGCTAGTTGTTGCATCAGCTCTAATTCAAAATCTACCCAGCGTCGAGGATGATGACAGTGATGGGCAATCAACAATCCCCACAACTTATTTTGGGTTTGCGATTCGTTTTGTTGATGGGAATTCAGATTTTGCAGAATCGGTACAATCAACTTAGCTTTGATATCAAATTGATCGATGAACTCTACCAAACAATCCGCTAAATTAGCATTGGAATCATGTACATCTGCGATCGCCCGCACACGTCCAGCAGCGTATAACTTTTGATACTCTTGGGGAAAAACTTCTTCGGGAAACTCTAACTCAAGAATCGCCGGATATTCTGGCAGAACAGCTTCGCTGATGGCTTTACCAGTACCATCTGGTAAAACTTGATATATCAGTACTCGATCTGCTTGGAGAATTCGTTGCACTTCTGTAACCGTAGCCCGGAGGATTTCTTTTAACTGCAACGATTGCCGAATTTTGAGGGTTACTTCTGAAAATAACTCAACCCATTGCCGTTGACACCATAACTCATCTTTTGCTGCTTCTTGACGTTCGGTGATGTCTCTTAAAATCACAAGATGGCGATGGGGAGCGACATTCAAGCTTAAGGTATATTCCACCTCTCGCCGACTACCATCGGGACGTAATAGATAAAGTTCTCCTGTCGGCTGACTACCGTTTTGAATGCTCAAACAAATCTGTTGAAAATCTAACTCGGCATCTGTCAAATCAGCCAAATTCCTTTTTAATAGAGCTTTTTGGCTTAAACCAAATAATTTGCAAGCTGCTGCATTCACCTCGACAAAAAAACCTCGCTCATCCGTAACAGCGATCGCATCACAAGCTCTCTCAAACATTTGTTGGAGAAGCCGCTTTTGTTCTTGCCGCTGATTTGCCATCGTGAAACTAAATCTCTAGTTGCAGGTCGGTAACGATTAAGGCATCAAGTAAAAATAAGTAGTGCGAGCATCTTGCTCGCGCGGGCAAGATGCCCGCACTACAAATATTAAATTGTTCAACTTATTTTTACACGAATCCTAAGCTGAGGATGAAGGTTTAGACATTGCTTTATAGATTCAAATTATAATACGGTCTGTGAACAAACCTATTAAAAAGCAATTAGGACGACCCCGGAGTACCCAATCCCACCAAGCCATTCTGCAAGCAACTCTATATTTGTTGGCATAAGTCGGATTTGAGCGAATGAGTATAGATGCGATCGCTACACGTGCTGAAGAGTGCTGAAAAGCAAAAGCCTTACCATGAGGCAAGGCTAGAAAAGTTGCATTTCTATGGTAAGTACTATACCGCTAATATAAAGCAAATAACAGTTTCATGTGTACTCATTTAGATAGAGAATTGGGAACTTGTACTGAGCTTGTCCTGAGCGGAGCCGAAGGGCAAAGTCGTACCCCTACGCGTAGCGTCTCCGACAGGAGAAGTACTGGGAATTGGGAATTGTCATTTGTCCTTTGTTATTAGTTATTCCACGTCCCCGTGTCCCCATTACCCCTAAGCTAATAATCATTCAAATTGCATCCCCGCGTCTCCCCTTAAGCGCGTCCTCCGAAGTTTGCTCAACGGGGGGAACCCCCGCACGCAACTTCTCTCCGCGTCTTTCTGAGGTAAAGGATTATGCAAGTTAAAGGCAGATTAGCTTAATCCCCAGGGGGCCACAAGTTCCCCAGTGCCTAGTCCCTAACCCCCTGCCTCCAATCTAATGCCGCGCACAAAAATCTCGACGCAAGTTTCAAGATAAGTTTCACGGCTATAGATGTTTTGGTTAAGCTTGGCATTGCGGCATAGCATTCCTGCCAGTAGCATCCCTGTAAACATATCGACTGCTGGCAACAGATCGATATCAGATCTGACAACACCTTGTTTTTGGCTAGATTGCAAATAGGCTAATAGTTTGTCTCCTAAAGGCTTAGCAGCTTCTTGGATTACTTGTTTTGCTGCTTGAGGATGACGTTTAGCTTCCCCAATGAAAGTACGAATTAAGTCTTCCTGCGCCTCCAGCATATTATTATAAAGCTGAGCATAACGCCTGAGATCAACGCTCAAATCCTGTGTCCATGCTTCCGGCTGAGAAAAAACTTCTATCTGGAGTGCTAAAGCATTTTCAATCACTGCCCCTAATAGTTGTTCTTTGCTAGCAAAATGACGAAATAAAGTCACTTCATTTAGACCAGCGACACGAGCTATTTCACGGGTAGTTGCTCCTTGAACACCTAAACAAGCAAAGATTTGTGAGGCAGCTTCTATTAAACGAACACGGGTAAGTGAGGACGAACGGACAGCTTTATTCATTGAATATGTAAGTACTTACTTACATTATAGTAGTCGATTTTTAAGAAAACTTTTTATTCTCTTAAATATTTTTACATTTTATGAACAAAAGCAGAAATGTTGAATGTTAAGAAAAATCAGATAAACAATATTGTTCATAGGGCTGTTCCCAAATTTCAGCGGCTCCAAATTGAAGAATTTCCCTTTTTTTCACTTGGCTTATAAGCTTATAGAAAACTTTTCGATATACTGAATTTACATTAAGATTTTAAGTAGTAACTAAAGATTGATGAAAAGTTAAAATTGTGTCTCTCAGAGAACAATGGAATGCTGCGCGATCGCAACGGCAACAAGAAGTACTAGAACGCTAACAACAAGTTGCTACTTTTTTATTAGAGACACGTTCCCAACTTAACGAAGTCTGGCTTGAACAGCGACAACAGCGTGTAGCATATGTAGCAGCTATCAAAAATTATGTCTGGGGAACAACGTTAGCGTAGCGGTAGCGAGTCATCGAGCGTCGGTACGAGCGTCAGCGTAAAGCCTGCGGCATAGCTTCGCTTAGAGCGACACAGGAGCGTCGCGTCATTACGAATTACGAATTGGTATAAGACAGACCCCAACACAAAACTTGCCGTGAGAAATGTGGCTTTGTTAAGGTAAAGCTGTTATCTGCACATGAATTGCATGAGGGAGAGTATTTTGATTGTTGGCTGATGGCAATAGAACTCAAGAAATCATTACACTGAGGTTAGTTGCCATGCTGAAATTGACTGTCCACTAGAATCAATGACTCAACAAACTCCTAGAATTTGTATCCTTGGTGGAGGCTTTGGTGGTCTCTACACTGCCCTTGGCTTAAGCCAGTTACCTTGGGAATCTACGCAAAAGCCCGAAATCGTTCTGGTAGATCAAAGCGATCGCTTCTTATTTTCCCCTTTATTGTACGAATTACTCACAGGCGAACTACAAACCTGGGAAATTGCCCCACCGTTTGCAGAACTTCTACAAGGCACAGGTGTACGTTTTTATCAAGCGGTTGTATCTGGAATTAACATCGAACAGCGACGCGTACACTTACAAGACGGCCCGGAAATTCCTTATGACAGATTAGTACTAGCTTTAGGTGGCGAAACTCCACTAGATTTAGTACCAGGCGCAACATCTTATGCTTATATTTTCCGTAGTATAACTGATGCTTATCGCTTAGAAGAACGCCTGCGAGTGCTAGAAGAATCCGATGCTGATAAGATTCGTGTAGTAATTGTCGGGGCTGGTTACAGTGGTGTGGAATTAGCCTGTAAGTTGGCAGACAGATTGAGAGAAAGAGGACGCTTTCGGATTGTTGAAATTAGCGATCAAATCTTGCGAACCTCCCCAGAGTTTAATCGTGAAGCAGCAAAAAAAGCTTTAGAAACACGAGGCGTGTTTCTAGATTTAGAAACCAAAGTAGAATCCATCGGGCAAGACACTATTTCTCTAGAGTACAAAAATCAGACAGATACGATCCCCGTAGATTTGGTAATTTGGACTGTAGGTACACGGGTGACTCCCGTAGTCAAGTCTCTGTCTCTCAAGCAAAACCAGCGTGGTCAAATCACTACCTCACCTGCTTTGCAAGTACCTGAACATCCAGAAATCTTCGCTTTAGGAGATTTGGCAGACTGTTGTGATGCTGAAGGACAGCAAATTCCTGCCACCGCACAAGCAGCCTTTCAACAAGCTGATTATGCTGCTTGGAATATCTGGGCATCTCTAACTCACCGTCCTTTGCTTCCTTTGCGCTACCAACAGCTAGGGGAAATGATGGCACTAGGAAAAAACAACGCTACCCTTGCTGGTTTAGGAATTAAATTAGATGGGCCTTTGGCATACGTTGCCCGACGTGCTGCCTATCTGTATCGGATGCCAACCTTAGACCATCAGCTAAAAGTTGGTTTTAACTGGCTTGTTCGTCCCATCATAGACACACTTTCTCAATGAAAGACGACAAAAAGCAAGCAACTCAGTTTCCCCCGTTCCCTGCTTTCTTGCTAGATGTCTACAAAAACCTCACAGCCTAAAGTCAGGGCTGCACGACTAGCTGCGATCGCACCTTTACTCAACTTCACAAATGATACTAAACTGACATCGCCACAAGCTAGAACCAATTGAGAGATCAGGTGTTGTTCAATTTCCGAACGGTTAGACAAGTCCGGTAGCAGATGTTGTAAAGATTCGGTAAAAACTTCTGAATGTGTATGCACTTGTGCATCTAAACCACTCCACAGTTTTTCTAGTCCTCCCAATCCTAGTTGAGTTTCTACATCTAGGAATTTGAGTTGGGCTAGCACTTCAGCTTGCATAATTTGACAATGGCGATCGCGTCCTAAAAGTCCTTCTAATGCTGAGGCTGTTTGCCGTATTAGGAAATTTTTATCCAAGGTGAAAAACTTGGTTTTGAACAAAGTACGCGATAGGTGTTAATTGGATTTAATGTCACACTTCAAGTTACGATAAATCTCACTTGTTGAGTGCATCTATACCGCGATGGCAAAACCTGCCGATGTCAGTACCAAAAAATTAATCAGCCTTGCGCCCAACAACTGGGCAAGATGGGTAACGCAGATTCCTGATGTTGTTGCCGAGGAAATTGTAACTGGTGAATTTCAGTGGATTAGTCGAGAAACTGATGTTTTAATCCGTGTCAACAGTTCTCAGTATGGAGAATTTTTGCTTCTCAACGAGTTGCAATTACGATACAAACCCCAAATGCCACGTCGGATACGTGCATATGCAGCACTAGCAGAAGAAAAATATCATTTACCAATATACCCTGTTCTGATCAACATTCTAAAAACTGGCAACAACGAAATACCCACGAGCTTTATCTCCAATCTTGCAGGATTACGGGCAATACAAGATTATCGGGTAATTAACCTGTGGGAAGTTGATGTCAATATTGCTTTTCAACAACCGTTACCATCCTTACTGCCGTTTGTCCCCATTCTCAAAGGTGGCGAAAATGAATCTACCATTAGAGAAGCATTACAAATTCTGCGTGCAGATGAACAACTAAACCAACTGGAAACGGTATTAGCTTTTTTTGCTACGTTTGTTTTAGAGAGTGGGTTAGTTCAGGAAATTATGAGGTGGGATATGACTGTGTTACGTGAATCGCCTTGGTATCAAGAAATTTTACGCGAGGGAGAAGCACGCGGAGAAGCACGCGGAGAAGCACGCGGAGAAGCACGCGGGGAACTGCAAGGAATACTTTCTGCTATTGAAATTAATTTAGAGTTGAAGTTTGGTGATAATGGGTTACAATTGATGCCACAAATCAACCAAATTAATGATTTGGAGCGTTTGAAAGCAATTTTACGAAATGTTGTAACTACAAATACTATTGAGGAATTGCAACAGGTTTTGTAATTTAGATATAGCAATCCTCAATCATTAGTGAGAAGTTGGGTATCTGAACACCGCGAAGTTTCACAAAAATGACCGCGAAGTTTCTAGCTTTTTCTTCGGCGCGATTGCTCAAGCCAACTAACTCTAATAATTCTAAGCCCCTAGCCCCTTCCCAAACTGTTCCATGAAACGGCGATCAAGCAAGTCTTTCCAACACCATAGTAGTTGGTGGGGTGGTAGAGTCAGGATACCTCTTGTGGCGATCGCTCGTCCATCTCCTGTACCAATTAAACTTAAATACTGTTTCTGTGGTCTATAAGGTTTCAGCGGTTTATTTAATAAAATCCGCTGCAAGTTCTCAAATAAAGGTTTACCTTGACGGACTGCAAACACCCCTGCTTTGGGACGGAGATGATTTACCATTGTGGCAATATCACCAGTCGCAAATACATGTGGATGTGTTTGAGATTGCAATGTGTCGTCTACTAAAATAAAGCCTTGCTCATCAGTCCCCAGTCCCGTTGCTTTTACCCACTCAGGTGCAGATGCCTGTGTTACCCAAAAAATTTTGTTACACTCCACTGTCAACCCAGACTCGCATTTAACCTCAAGCATTGCTTCTTTCCTTCTGTGAACTAGTAAATTAGGTGTGAGATTTGATGGTGCAACTTGGCAGACAGTTTCGCCCAAATGCAACTTGATGCCACGCTGAGTTAAGATTTGTTTCGCTTGACGCCGCGCTGAGGAATGATAACTAGGCAATAATTCCTGGTGACGCTGGAATAAATGAATTGCTAAATTTTTAACATTAGCGAGTTCTTGATCATCCCAACACCCTAAAATCCACTGTAGATGACTTTGCATTGACAGCGCCAATTCTACACCACCAGCACCACCACCCACAATTCCAATACTCAGAGGTTGTTGGGAATTTTTGGCTACATCTTCCAGTAGGTGATACCAATGTTCTAATAGGTTTGCTACTGGTTTTGCAGCAATTGTATATTCTGTGGCTCCTGATACAGATATTCTGGCTGGAGTACTGCCAATATCAATGGACAGCACATCAAAATCTACTGCGGGTCGGTTAGCACAAATAACTTTGTTGTTTTCCAGGTCAAGGGCAACTACTCGATCAATATACAATTGTGCTTGAGCAAAGTTTGCTAGCGATCGCAAATCAATATGACATTCATCGTGGCTGTAAAATCCGGCGATATGTCCTGGTAGCATTCCAGAGTAGGGTGTATCTGAAGCTAGAGTAATTAAAGTCAAACGTATTCCTGGTGACGGTTTGGTACCAAACATTTTCAAGACAATGGCATGGCTATGACCGCCACCAACCAACACTAAATCTTTAGTTCTTGGCTGTAAATTTTGCTGCATTCATCAATTATTAGCATACTAATTCGTAATTCGTAGAAAGGCTTGCTTTAAGACGTTTTCAACACTTTTAAGAGGATGTTTGAAAAGTTTTGGGCGAATATAATTCGCTACTACACAAAGCTTAGTCCACCTCCTTTGGAAAACACGAAAAATCGAGTTCTTGAAACCCACGGAGGTGGGTTTTGTCTATATAGTCGCGATTTCTAATCGCCGGGGTTAGTATTAATTTAGACTTTTCAAACAACCTCTAAAAGACGCTTCAAAAGCGCGTCTCTACACCGTCTGTATTTGTATCAGGATTTTCGTGAATTGGTATAACAGGGAAAACCCTTGCTTAAAAACATTGTTAAAATTTAAGCTAATCTTTTGATGGATATGTTGACAGTAATTATTCATACTTTATAGACGATGAAAAATATCTTACCAAGCAATCATAATTTATTAAAAAAAATCTTCCTTGAGATATATGCTGCTGCCAAAAAAATCAAACAAACTCAAATTCAATCACCAAAACAGCGCTTAAGCCTAGCGATCGCACAGCTACAGAATGCAACGATGGCAAGCAGTTTAGCTGTAATTAAAGATTTAGAGCAAATTTCCCAAGAGCATCCCCAATATCACTGGCTGATCATGGATATTCTTACTACTTTTATCCGAGATCATGCACCTTATATATCCCAGCTAGAAGTAACAAATAATTTATCAGCAAAAGTCTCTCACGAGATTCAAGCAGCCCTAACTGTTATTGCCAACAGAAATGTCAACAAAGACTCAGAAAATGAGCAGCTTGATTTAAGTCATACAGATATGAGAGGCGCAAACTTGAGTGGGGCAAACCTTGAACAAACAAATCTTTATCAAGTTAATCTCTCAGGCGCGAACCTCACAGGGGCAAATCTCAAAGGAGCAATTCTCACTGCTGCTAACCTCACTGGAGCTAACTTATACCGAGCCAATTTAGAGGGCGCAATTCTCAGTGCAGCCAATCTCGAAAAAGCAAACCTCTCTAAAGCCAATCTCAATCGAGCCAACCTATATCTAGCTAGGCTGCATAAAGCCACCCTGAATGATGCCATACTCACACACGCAAACCTCAGAGAAGCCAAATTTAGGAAATAGGGAACAATAATAACTAAGCCCGCCCACCCTCGTTGGGCTTGAGAGCATTGCAAAGGGCAAGGCTTTGTACTTAAAAAGAAATTAAATATTTCTCCTCAACAATCTAAATAATTATTCTGAGGCTATTAAAATTTTCAGCTAAATGCTATACTATTTTTCCCCATTACTAAGTAAAAATCCTGCTTTGTGAGGAATATTTCTGCCATGTCTGCTAAAAAGACAGACGCTTTGTTGAATTGGTTAATAACCATAACAGTTATATTCGCTCTCTTGTTGGCTCTAATCTTCTTCGCATTGTTCAATATCAAAGAACTATCAATTCAGGAACAAATACAGTATAGAAACCAAGCATTAACAGCTACTGCAATAGTTTTTTTATCATCAGCAGTCATGTTTAATGCTTACTATGCAGCGAAGCGTGCCCAAGCTATGCATAAAAATGCGATCGCCGCCGAAAAAAATCTGGAAATTGGCATTCAAAATGCCAAACTCAATCAAGACAGATTAGTTGCAGAACGTTTTATGAGTGCGATCGCTCAGCTGGGACATGAAAAGATTGAAACTCGCACAGGTGCAATTTACGCACTAGAACGAGTTGCCCAAGAATTTCCTAAAGAACATTGGACAATCATGGAAATCCTCACTGCCTTTGTGCGAGAAAATACACAAATTCAGCAGTTAGAGGGAGAGCCAAAAAAACTGGAATACTCGCCAGTAGTTTACTCAGGTAGGCGTAGAAGTGGGGTGCGTTCTGTACAGCATCTAGACCAAAACCTCCACGACGAATCACCAAAAATTCGCACCGATATTCAAGCAGCTCTGACTGTGATTGGACGGCGCAATTTGTTTGAAGATCCCAAAGATCAAAGACTTGATTTACGTCATACCAACATCAGGCGCATAGACTTACTAGGAGCCAACCTCCAACAGGCAGATCTGCGAGGGTCTGATCTGAGTGGGGCCGACCTGCGAGGAGCGGATCTTTCTGAGGCTAACCTTGATGGAGCTAAACTCGTTGGCTCTATTCTCTATGAAGCTAACTTAGTCAAAGCTAGCTTGTGTGGAGCTAACCTTTGTCGAGCCAACCTCAATCGCGCTAACTTCTCTGGAGCCAACCTGCGGACAGCTAACCTCTCTGGCTCAAGTCTGCGTGCAGCTAATTTACAAGGAGCAAACCTTTATAAAGCTAACTTGCAACAAGCCACGTTGAAAGTTGCCGACCTCTCTGGAGCTAAGCTATTTTTAGCTAACTTGCAAGGAGCAAAGCTTGGTAAAGCCAACCTGCACAATACAGGTTTGATCGGAGCCAACCTCAATGGAGCCAACCTCAACGGAGCCAACCTTTCTGGAGCCAATCTCAATGCCGCGAAACTACAACAAACAGAAGTTTATTTTGCCAACCTCTCAGAAGCCACCTTGACCGAAGCTGATCTGAATCTTGCCAATCTCATCGGAGCTAACCTGCAAAGAGCCATCTTTTATCAAGCCAACCTCACTAAAGCAAATCTCATGGGAGCTAACCTATTTGGTGCAAACCTTGGTGATGTCAAACTTGAAGGAGCAATTTTGACAGGAGCTAAAAACTTAGAATCACAACAAATTAGAATGGCACTGGGCGATCGCACAACTCGCCTACCGGATGATGTCGAAGCCCCAATACATTGGCGGCAATCTCTATAAGCCACCGTTATTTAGGTGCATCCTACCACTTTCGCTAATAGCATCTTTAAAATTCAAAATTCAAGTTGCGCTGGAAGCGCACCAAAGGTGCAACTCAAGATTCAAAGTATTAAAATTTCTCCCTTGTCCCCCCGTCTCTTCATCCCCGCATCTACCAGACGATATTAAATTTTCAACACATTGATAATAGTATTAGTTATTAAATTATTAAGCTTTATTAACTAAATAGTTAAAAATATTGAGAATCATAATTTATATTTTTTGTCAAGAGAATATATGATGAATAGATGACCAAGTTTTCATGGAGTAAATCTATGCATTTGTCAAGATTATCAGTGTTCTTACGGTATTAAATCTTTATGAAAGCTCATAGGATTGACCTAAATTAATCACCATAGGAGTCAAAGATGAAGACTCATGATATGTCTTTCATAAAGACTAATGAAATCACAAGTTTGTTGCTAGTTGTCTCAGTTATTTTTATTTTCTCTTTAACTTTAATTTTCTCATTTTTTGCAGACCTTCAAGGTGTTTCTACACTACCAAAGATAGAGTATATCACTCAAGGTTTAACAACCGTTGCAATTATTTTTGGTGGATTGTCATTTATTCTTAATGCTTATTATACATCAAAACTCTCTCTGGACATGGATCAGAGTGGTTTTACAAAACTATTGCGGGGTGAAATTAATTGGTATCATAATATCAATACCAATCACAATTTTCCACAGCCAACTACAGAGGAATTTATTCCAGACCGCTTTTCTAAAGCAATTGAACAGTTGGGTAACGAAAAGATTGAAACCCGATTTGCTGCAATTTATGCTCTAGAAAGAATTGCCAAGGATTTTCCAAAAGATCATTGGACAATTATGGAAATTCTTGCTGCTTTCATCCGAGAAAATGCACCAATCAAACAGGAATATGACGAAGGAATAGAAGAATTATCAAAACTTCCTACAGATATTCAAACAGCTTTAACTGTGATTGGCCGCCGTAATTTCCACAACGATTTAGCAAATCAGAGACTCGATTTACGTGATACAGATCTCAGAGGTGCAGACTTAATGCAGGCAAACCTCTCTAAGGCAATTCTCTCTGGGGCTAACTTGCAATGGACGACCATGAGTCGCGCCAACCTTGCTGAGGCAGATTTGACAGAAACTAATCTTTCTGGCTCAATTCTCTATGAAGCCAACCTTTCCGGTGCAATCCTTCCAGGAGCGAATCTCCAACAGGCAATCCTCAGAAAAGCAAATCTTTCTGGTGTAATCCTTGAGGATGCCAATTTAGAAGGTGCAAGTCTTTATGATGCCAACTTAGAAGATGCAGTCCTTAGTGATGCCAACCTAGAAGGAGCAATTCTTTGTGATGCTAACCTTTGTCGGGTGAATTTCGAGGGTAGTAACCTCCAAGCAGCCAATTTGATCGGGACTAACTTGCAAAAAGCAAAACTTATTGGGGCCAACTTAGAAAGTGTGTTGCTCAGTACAGCCAACTTGGAAGAGGCTAATCTGCAAGAGGCAAACCTCAACCAAGCTAAACTACAACAAGCAAATCTAATTGGCACTAACTTCCAAGATGCAACTCTGGAGAAAGCTAACCTCTGTGGTGCGAACTTGAGTGAATGTGAGAACTTGGAACTATACCAAATTGAAATGGCAATTGGCGATCGCACAACCACCCTACCCAGAAATCTCCAACTACCCAAACATTGGCGAGCATAGAGACATCGCAACGCCACTTCTCTACATTACAACAACGCCTGGGTCATGGATAATTGTAAATATCCATGACCCATTGTTAATTAGGATGTAGCATTTATTGGTAAACTTAAACAACCTACCTTTACTGTTTGTCAATTGGTTGAAGACACTTATATGCAACAACAATACCGACTCAACCAATCAATTAACTCACCGCTTTTGACTCGCCTTCAACTTCGCTGAGATGATATTCTCCCTCACTAATTGTTGCTGAATTAGCTTAAAATTTTCACTAAATTAAATAACAAAAAATCATGAAACGTCGCCAGGTTTTGAACACAGCTGCAATCGCCACGGCAACTGCTGCTACTTTAGTATCTTGTACCCGAACTAGTACATCCCCGAACGTCCAAACAGGACAGCCAAATGTGCGCTGGCGAATGGCGACTAGCTGGCCTAAGTCTTTAGGTACTTTTATCGGTGCAGAAACAGTAGCCAGGCGGGTTGCAGAAATGACCAATGGACGTTTCAAAATTACACCATTCGCAGCTGGGGAGTTAGTACCAGGGTTGCAAGTCCTTGATGCTGTGCAAGCCGGAACTGTCGAATGTGGTCACACATCTAGCTACTATTACATCGGCAAAAGTCCAGCATTAGCTTTTGCGACTTCCGTACCCTTCGGTTTGAATGCTCAACAACAAAACGCCTGGATTTATCACGGTACTGGACTAGAAACGATACAAAAAATTTTTACCAACTTCAACGTGATTAACTTTCCCGCTGGTAGCACTGGCGCCCAAATGGGGGGATGGTTCAAAAAAGAAATCAAATCTGTAACTGATCTCAAAGGTTTGAAAATGCGAATCCCTGGTTTGGGGGGACAAGTCATGTCTCGCTTGGGAGTCAACGTGCAAGTATTACCTGGAGGTGAAATTTACTTAGCATTGGATAGGGGAGCAATTGATGCTGCTGAGTGGGTTGGCCCCTACGATGATGAAAAACTTGGATTAAACAAAGCTGCTCAATTCTACTATTATCCTGGTTGGTGGGAACCGGGGCCAACCTTGGATGTATTAGTTAACTTGAACGCCTGGAAGCGTCTGCCCAAAGAATACCAGGAAATTTTTAAGACAGCAACTTTAGAAGCTAACTTAAATATGCTGAGTAATTATGATGCTTTGAATGGAGAAGCATTATCACGATTAGTTGCTGGCAACACCAAGCTGATTCCCTACAGTCAGGATATTATGCAAGCAGCCAAGAAAGCATCCTTTGAGCTATTGGATGAAAATGCCAGCAAAGACGCAACTTTTAAACAAGTTTACGAACAATGGAAAACTTTTCGCCAGAGTGTGTATAACTGGAATCGCATTAATGAATTAAGTTATGCCAATTTTGTTACATCAAATAATGGCTGATTGGAGAGAGTGCAGAAGCGTTTAGACAAGACGCTATAATCGGTAGGCGATCGCATTAGCTACAAGTACCAATCTCAAGCTAATCATAACGAATTTAATCACGAATTACGTTAGCGCAGCGGTAGCGAGTCATCGAGCGTCATTACGAATTACGAATTATTTAATGTGCTTATGACACATTTACAAATAATAAAAAAATCCCCTTAATTTATTTATGGGGATTTTTGTTACAGACATATTTTTAATTACGAATTACGTGTGATGTGAATTAGTAATTATTAGCATTGTTTTGATAGTTTCGAGACTGAACTTGCAGCGAAAGCGCCTAGTGCTAGCAAACCCAAAATTGATGTAGGTTCAGGAACTTTAGTTGCATCTAGCTTCACATTATCGAAATCGACTTCTATACCTTCGCTTTGTAAGTTACTAAGCAATCGGATTTCTAATGATTTCCCTAAATTGGCGTCATTGGCTGAAGCTAAATAGGATAAAGTTGAGGTGATAAAAGCTCCTTCCGCCACGCTTTGGCTATTAAAATCTTCTGCAATTACAGTTCCTCCAGCCAGTAGTTGAATAACGTAGCCAGGAAAACCAGCCAAAGTAGTAAAACCACCAAAGGGAGGAATATTACCAACCTCAACCTCTAAGGTATATTTTGTGTCTGCTGTTAAAATACTAGTCAGCGTCTGTGTGATGCCAACAATGCCACTTCCTGGAGGATTAGTTAAATATAGATATCCAACATTATTGCCCTCTGGTGCTTCGCCAGCAAAAGCATCAGCTGAAGGATTATAAGCACCAAAAACCGGAGTCGCACCCGGATCAGCAGGTATAATATCTGATGGATCGTATAATTCCCAACCTGGTAGCACATTAATAGTAAAGCCTTCTTCGCCAATTACAGAGTCTTCAAATCCTGCGTTAGAGATACTCAAAAGTACTGCTTGGGCTTGAGGGACTTCAAAAGCGATCGCCATGGTAAAAGCAGCACCAGTAGCTACCGTAGAAGCAATTTTGCGGAAGAGGTTTTTGATGATCATTTTGGTATAAGTTTTTGATTGCAGATTCAGATGACAGAATCCTAACATCAACTTTTGTTAATACCAGGGTTTATACTTAAGTTTTACAAAAAATTTAAATATTCGCTGATAGCAGTTCATAGTGACTTCAGCTACACCCTAGCCTCTAGCCCCTAATCTCTTCTTTGGCATTGCTGGAGAAAACGCAGCGGAATTTCTTGACTTTTTCCCCAATGCAAATGAATGTAAGAGGCGTGAATATTCATTGGGCAACCCCATCCCTCACATCCAATTTTTTCTTCACAATCGTAACGATAAGTTTCAAATAAAGGCTGATGGGGAGTTGAGGTTAAACGAGAACGATGAAACTCATGTCCGTAAATATTTATACTTACTGGCAATAGTAAACTATCTTGCAGAGCGACGGCACGACGATAACCCAAGGTAAGACGCTCACCCATGACAGCCGATGTAGGCAAAACTCCCACCATCGGCCAAACTTTACCTGCAAAGTCGATAATTTGCTCACACAAATACATCAATCCCCCGCATTCGGCGATCGCCGGCATTCCAGCTAAAATAGCAGTCTGCACTGCTTGACGAGCGCTGGTATTTTCTGCAAGTTGCTGGGCAAACACCTCCGGAAAACCACCCCCAAAATACATTCCCAGCACATCCGATGGTAGTTCCGCATCTACTAAAGGACTCCAGAAAATCAGTTCTGCACCCAACTGTTGCAGCAAATCGAGATTGTCTTGGTAGTAAAAATTAAAAGCGCGATCGCGGGCAATGGCGATTCTGATGGGATGTGGTATCCTGCGGGTTCTGCTTCGCAGTACGACTTCGCTCACCAACCGGGGATGTGGTTTGACTCCGCTCACCAACCGGGGATGAGGAAGAGATGTTTGCAGTAAAGGTAATAAATTTTGCCAGTCAAAGCAAGTATCACCCAAGTCTGCAAGGCGATCAATGAGAGTGTTTAGTTGGGGAAGTTCTGCTGTTGGTACTAAACCTAAATGGCGATCGGGAATTGTGATGTTATCTTGACGCCTTAGCACGCCGAGAATGGGTAATTGCAAAGGTTGTAGGGCTTCTTTGAGTAGGAAGAGGTGGCGATCGCTTCCTACGCGATTAAGCACCACTCCAGCAATTTTAATTCTCGCATCAAAGGAACGATAACCATGGGCGATCGCCGCTACAGAACCAGACAAACGACTACAATCAATTACTAATAATACAGGTAAATTTAGTAGCCGAGCGATGTGAGCTGTACTGGCAAAATCAGTTATCTGTTCTTTGTCTTTTGCAAATGACGAAACCCCATCAAATAACCCCATCACTCCTTCTACTAAAGTATATTCAACTAATTGGCTATGATCAGCAAAACATTGCTGCACGTAAGTTTCTGAAGTGAGAACTGGGTCTAAATTCCGACAAGCGCGTCCTGTCACATAAGTATGGAACATGGGATCAATATAGTCTGGCCCCACTTTAAAAGACTGTACTTGTAAACCTCGGCGACATAAAGAAGCTAAAAGGGTAAGCGTAACAGTTGTTTTGCCCACCCCACTGCGTTCTCCGGCAATGATCAGACCCATGAAAAAGTTAGAAATTTTGAGTTAGGCATTAAACTATTCTAAGAGATCAGGGGCTAGGGGCTAGATTATTTGGGGATTGGGGACTGGGGATTGGGGACTGGGGATTGGGGACTGGGGACTGGGGATTGGGGATTGGGGACTGGGGAATTGATTATTCTCCGCGTCCCCGCGTCTCCCTCATCCTCCTCATCCTCCTCATCCCCCGCGTCTCCCTCATCCCCCTCATCCCCAGTCATCAGTTATCTAATTTTGTGAGGTTGTTGAATGTCGCTAGAAATACGCTCCGATTGGCAGGAAGCAGAAATTCGTGCAATATATGATATGCCACTGCTAGAGCTGGTTTATCAAGCTGCTAGCGTGCATCGTCAATATCATGATCCCAGAAAAATCCAAGTCTGCAAGCTCATCTCTATCAAGACGGGAGGTTGTCCAGAAGATTGTAGCTACTGTGCCCAATCTTCTCGCTACAAAACAGAGGTGAAACCGCAAGCACTTTTAGAAAAGGAAACAGTAGTTAGCATTGCCCAAAAAGCTAAAGAAATGGGTGTAAGTCGTGTATGTATGGGTGCTGCTTGGCGGGAAGTGCGAGATAACTCACAATTTGAGGAAGTCCTAGAAATGGTTAAGGACGTAACCTCAATGGGTTTAGAAGTATGCTGTACTCTGGGGATGCTGAGCGCAAATCAGGCCAAGCGATTAGAAGCAGCGGGACTTTATGCTTATAACCATAACTTGGATACCTCCCAAGAATATTACAGCACTATTATTACCACTAGGACATATAGCGATCGCCTAAACACAATCGAGAATGTCCGGCAAACAAATGTCACCGTATGTTCTGGCGGCATCCTCGGTTTAGGCGAAAGTGTTGATGACCGTGTAGGAATGTTACACACTTTAGCAAACCTGCATCCTCATCCTGAGTCTGTACCAATTAATATTCTCTCGCAAGTACCAGGTACACCTTTAGAAAATCAGCCCGATGTCTCCATTTGGGAAGTCGTGCGAATGATTGCCACAGCACGAATTACTATGCCAACTTCCGATGTACGTCTCAGCGCCGGTAGGGCTAGACTCTCCAAAGTTGAACAAGCCTTTTGCTTCATGGCAGGAGCCAATTCTATCTTTTCGAGCGACGACAACAAAATGCTAACAGTGACAACCCCTTGTCCAGATTATAATGCTGACCGAGAAATGCTCAATTTACTCGGCTTAGAAACCCGTCCCCCCTCGAAGAGGGAGTTGGGAGTAGGGGGATGAGGGAGATGAGCAAGCAGGGGGAGAATAAATAATTACGAATTACGCGCTTCGCAGCGTAAAGCCTGCGGCATAGCTTCGCTTAGAGCGACACAGGAGCGTCGCGTCATTACGAATTACGAATTACCCAGACATTCTACCTTTTTGCTAAAAAATTGAGCATCACTGAAACCACAGCATCTGGGGACTCAACTAAGAAGCCATGACCCCCCTTTTCAATAATCACAAGTTCAGCATTGGGAATGTCTTGTACTAGTTGCTGAGCAAACTTTATTGGCGTCAGAATGTCCTGCTGACCAACTAAAACTAAGGTGGGACAGTGAATATCTTTGAGGCGGTCTGATGTATCAGCGCTAATAATAGCTTGACTGTGATGATAAAGTGTGCTGTTCGTCGGTAGAAAAGGATAGTTAATTGCAAACTCGATGAGCTGTTCTATCATTTGCGGAATTGCATAAAACTCATCTGTGAATATCCAAGGCAATATCACTTTTTCATAAAGCCTCAAATCTATACTGCTGGGAAGGTTGCCCCAAGTCTCTATGATGCTATGAAATCGCACATCACCCTTGGCCCAAGATGAAAGCAGCATCAGACTTTTTACCTTTTCTGGATGCGATAAAACTAGTTCTTGGGCAATCTGACTACCCATTGAATGACCCGCCAAATGCACCTTGTCAATCCCGATATATTCAAGCAATGTCGCAACATCACTCGCCATCTGTTTTAAACTATAGGGGCCATTGGGAGCAGAACTTCTTCCCATACCAGGATTGTCTAAACGAATCACTTGATAGTGCGAAACCAACGATGGCATGATTAACGACCAATAAGCATGATCACACATGAAGCCAGCAATTAATAATAATGGCTCACCCGCACCCTTAATGTCGTAGAACAAATCAATTCCATTAATTTGAATTTTTGTCATAGTTACACTAATTCGTAATTCGTAATTCTCCCCCTGCCTCCCCTGCTTTTTATCCCTCCCACTCCCCACTGTTAAACTTTTGAAGCTGTCTGTTTAGATGTTGTGGTATCTACTAATGGTTGTGCCGATCGCAATACTGCATCCAGCAATCCTGGAAACAATGCTTCTAAATCTTCACCGCGCAACTTATTGATATGCTGTGTCCCCTCTTTACGCGTCAAGACTATCCCCGACTCTCGCAAAATTTTAAAGTGGTTGGACATGGTGGATTTGGCGATCGCAAAATCAAATCCAGCACAGCACTCTTCACCCTTGGTGGCTAATAACCTCACAATCTCTAACCGTACTGGATCGCCTAATGCATACAGCACTCCCGGTAAAGATATATCTTTTCTATCTGGATGATATAGGAATCTCATAATTGCATTATCTCGTAAAGTGGCATATATTTTTATAATTCGATATTATCGAATTATAGAATTAAATCGGAAAGACAGTTATGTCATCCATTACAAATGTTACAGAAGCCACATTCAAGCAAGAAGTCCTAGAGAGTGAAATTCCGGTATTAGTTGACTTTTGGGCACCTTGGTGTGGCCCTTGTCGGATGGTAGCTCCGGTAGTAGACGAGGTTGCCGTAGAATATGCAGGACAGGTAAAAGTGGTGAAGCTAAACACAGACCAAAATCCTACTGTCGCCAGTCATTATGGTATTCGGAGCATCCCAACATTAATGGTATTTAAAGGGGGTCGGCAAGTGGATACCGTTGTTGGGGCAGTTCCCAAAACTACCTTGAATAAGACATTAGGACAGCATATTTCATCTTAACGATGAGAGGTAGGGGGCAGGGGGCAGGGGGAGATGAGGGAGATGAGGGAGAAAATTTCTCCGCGTCCCCGCGTCCCCGTTCCCAATTCCCAAAGTTTGTTTAATCCAAAATTCGCAAAATGGGGCAAAGCGAAATGGACTTGAAATTAGAAGGTAAATCCGCGCTAGTGAGTGGTTCGACCGCAGGTATTGGTTTTGCGATCGCTCAGACATTAGCACAAGAAGGTGCATCGGTGATTGTCAACGGTCGGTCTGAGAACAGAGTGGCACAGGCGATCAATAAAATTAAGCAAAATACTCCCGACGCTAAAGTTTTTGGTGTCGTTGCCGACACAGCAACCAAAGCTGGAGTTGAGCAAGTTTTCCAAGAAGTTTCTCACATCGATATCTTAGTTAATAATCTCGGCATTTACGAGCCAAAGGCATTTTTCGATATTACTGATGAAGACTGGCTTCACATATTTGAGGTTAACGTCCTCAGTGGTATCCGCTTAAGTCGGCAATACTTGCAAAAGATGCTAGAGCAAAACTGGGGACGGATAATTTTTATCTCCAGTGAATCTGGCGTTCAGATTCCTACAGAAATGATTCACTACGGTACGACTAAAACGGCCCAAATTGCGATTGCAAGGGGTTTAGCACAAATTAGCGCTGGCAGTGGAGTTACTGTAAATAGCGTCTTAGCAGGGCCAACCCGTTCAGAAGGTGTTGAAGACTTTATCGCCAAGATGGCACAAGAACGTGGTGTTAGCCCATCTGAAATAGAAGCTGAATTTTTCCAAAATGTGCGTCCAACTTCCTTAATTAAACGTTTCGCAACTAGCGAAGAAGTTGCAGCAATGGTAGTCTATCTTTCTAGTCCCCTAGCTTCAGCAACCAATGGTGCAGCTTTGCGGGTAGACGGTGGTGTTATACAGTCGATTGTTTAATTTGTCCTTTGTCATTTGTCCTTTGTTGTTTGTCTAAAACTAGTGACCAATGACCAAATAAATTAAAAAAACAGGAGCGTCTCATGAGTTCTATCACCCAAACCCAACCTTTAGATGTACCCAGCGCTATTATTCAGCGTCGCTCAATCAAAACTTTCAAAACAGACCCTATTGCTCCAGAATTGCTCAAGCAACTGGTAGATTTGACTGTAGCTGCACCTAGCAGTTTTAATCTTCAAGATTGGCGCATTATTATAGTGCAAGATGAAGCACAAAGAGCAGCCCTATCAGCAGCATCGTGGAATCAGAAGCAAATTGTACAAGCACCCGTCACTTTTGTCTTTGCTGCCGATTCGAGTGCAGGCGATAAAGACTTGACCCCAATTTTAGAGCAAGGACTGCAAACTGGTGCATGGAACGAGGGTACAACTAACTACTTTAAAAACTCAATTCCTCAATTTCAAGCCTCTTTAGGAGACAAGCGACGCGAATATGCCATCAAAGATGCGATTATTGCTGCCACCCATTTAGTATTAGCAGCTGAAAGTCTGGGGTTATCCACATGCTTTATGAATGGCTGGGTTGAAGAGAAAGTAAAAGAAGTAATTGGGGCGCTAGATAATCCAGATATAGCGATCGCTGTTTTAGTTCCTGTTGGCTATCCAGCAGAACCACGTTTAAATCCAGGCCGCTTACCCTATGCCTATAACGTTTCTGTAGACAGAATCGATAATCCTTATGAAGGTTAGTGGGGAGCAGGGGAGAAATCAAAAACACCCATTCCCAATTCCCAATTCCCCATTCCCAACTCACTTATGAAAATAGATTTTGGTGCGACTGCTGGTGATTATGCAAAACACCGTGCTGGCTTTCCTAGTTCGTTATTTGACAGACTCGCTGAACATGGTATTGGCTTAGCACAGCAGAATGTTGTTGATCTGGGCACAGGAACAGGCACGTTGGCGCGTGGGTTTGCAGCTAGAGGTTGTCATGTGATTGGTATAGATCCGTCAGTCTCACTTCTTGAACAAGCTAGACAGTTAGACCAATCTGCTCAACTTAAAGAAGTTGATTATCGCGTGGCTACTGCCGAGAATACTGGTTTACCAGACGCAAGTGCAGATGTAGTTACGGCTGGACAGTGCTGGCATTGGTTTGACCGTCCGCGTGCGGTGCAAGAAGTGGTACGTATCCTCAAATCAAATGGGTATATTGCGATCGCTCATTTTGATTGGATACCCTTAAAAGGTAATGTGGTTGAAGCAACCGAACAACTGATAGAAACGCACAATCCAGCGTGGAAAATGGGCGGTGGCAATGGTTTGCACCCTTTGTGGTTACAAGATCTTGCCGAAGGAGAATTCCGAGAAATCCAAACATTTTCTTACGATGTATTTGTGCCTTATACCCATGAAGATTGGCGGGGACGAATTCGTGCTAGTGCTGGTGTGGGAGCCAGCCTCACACCAGATCAAGTGGAAATATTTGACCGAGAACTAGCGGCATTACTGCAAGTAAAATTTACTACACCAATTCTTCAAGTTCATCATCGAGTTTGGGCTGCGATCGCCCGTGTTGATTGAAGAGAGGCGGGGATGCACTTCGACTTCGCTCAGTAACCGGGAGATGAGGGGGATGAGGGAGGGAGAAAATTTCTCCGCGTGTTTGCGTCTCTATTCCCCACTCCCCACTCCCTACTCCCTACTCCCTACTCCCTGTCTAGGCAAATAATTTCATTAATCAAGGAAACAATCATGATTGAGCTTTATTATTGGACGACACCAAACGGACATAAAATCACAATGTTTTTAGAAGAAAGCGGACTGCCTTACACCATTGTTCCTGTGAACATTGGTGCTGGAGAGCAATTTCAGCCCGACTTTCTCAAGATTTCTCCCAATAACCGCATTCCAGCGATTATTGACAAAGAACCAAAAGATGGGGGTGGGGCGATTTCGGTATTTGAGTCTGGGGCGATTTTGCTGTATTTGGCAGAAAAAACCGGTCAATTGATTCCTCAAGATTTGCGCGATCGCGTTGTAGTTTTAGAGTGGTTATTCTGGCAAATGGGAGGACTGGGGCCAATGGCTGGACAAAATCATCACTTTAGTATCTACGCTCCCGAAAAAATTGAGTATGCTATTGATCGCTACGTGAAGGAAACAGGACGCTTATATGCGGTGCTAGATAAGCAACTAGCAAATAGAGAATTTATCGCAAGCGATTATTCCATCGCTGATATTGCCGCCTATCCTTGGATTGTGCCTTATGAGCGCCAAGGCCAAAAACTAGAAGACTTTCCCAACCTCAAGCGCTGGTTTGAGACAATCAAAGCCCGTCCCGCGACAATTCGCGCCTACGAAAAAGCAGAAACCTTCAAAAATCAAGCATTGGATCTCGAGAAATCACGAGATTTGTTATTCAACCAGTCAGCAAAGACTGTTCAATAAACTTCTTGCATGAATCAGTTAGGGTGAGGGAGATGAGGGGGACGCGGAGAATAATCAATGACTATTCCCTATTCCCTATTCCCTATTCCCTATTCACTATTCCCTATTCCCTATTCTTTCAAGAATTATTTCCTAAATATTTAGCTTTTAGTTCTTCTAATTCTTCATCTATTTTGCTTTTGCTAGTAGGTTGAGATGTTGAATTAGAAGATTTTTGTTGAGAATTATTAGGAGATTTACCACCTTGCATAAATTGAGTTTTCATTTCTTCTAATTCTTGATCAATTTGACTATTAGATTTATTGACAAATAATGTGTGTGCAGAATTGGCAGATGAGATGGTAGTAGGTTGTGCTGATGGTTCTTGCTCTGTTTGACTATTAGATGTGTTGACAAATAATGTGGGTGCAGCAGTCGTAGGTGGGGTTGTGGGTTGTGCTGGTATTACCAATGTGGCAGGTGCTTCCCACGGTTGATTCAAATCGTTAAGAACTTCATCTACTGTCTGATAACGTCGAACAGGGATACTTTCTAGCATCTTGTTGAGAATACGACTCAACTGGCTGCTAACAGGAGTTGTGAGGTATTGCTGCCAAACCCAAGTATCATGACTGATATCATATGAATCGAAAGGCGATCGCCGAGTTAATAAGTTAATGCAAGTAGCGCCCAAACTGTAAATATCGCTGGCAAAAATAGCCTTACCTCTAATTTGTTCTGGAGCCATATATTCCGGGCTACCAATACTAGTCCCAGTTCTATTTAAGGCAGTGCCAGTGGCAGATTTAGCAGCACCAAAATCGACTAAAACTAGTTTGCGTTGGGCTTCGCCCTTCCCGTAGGCATCGCTTTTACGCAAAATAATATTTTCAGGCTTGATATCACGGTGAATAACTTGTCTAGCATGACAAAATTGCAAAACCGATAACAAATCATCCAGCAATTGCCGAATCTGTGTTTCGTTGAAAGCACCCTTGTGTGAAAGTTCCTGGGCTAAATTATGCCCATCGATAAACTCTTGTACAAGATACTGTCTATCATCTTGGGTAAAATATGCCAAGAGTTCGGGAATTTGTGAATGTTTTCCCAATTCATCCAGTTGCACTGCTTCTTGGTTAAATAACTCTACCGCCTTTTGCACAGTATTAGTGCCTTGGGCTTGAGGATAAAACTGCTTAATTACACAGTGCGGTTTTGAAGGTTTATCCTCATCCATTGCCAAGAAAGTTCTACCAAAACCACCTTGTCCTATTGGTTTAATAGCACGGTAGCGTTCTTTGAGGAGTAACTTAGAACCACAATTCAAGCAAAACTTAACATCATTCGGATTTTCTGGTTTTGAACAAGGGGGATGAAGACAGTAGCTCATGAAAGGTGGCGCTTATAATCGCTCTTACTTATCTTTTATTTTGCCCCCTCTTATGCACAAGGAGGTTTATTTCATTAAATATCTATATTTTAGACAATAACCCAATTGAGATGAAAAGGAATAGGGATTAAACAATTCGCAATTCCCCATAAGCTGCATCGTATGCTGAGCAAAGTCGAAGCCCATAACCAACCCCGTGAACTACGTGGGCTGAGCGAAGTCGAAGCCCATGACTAATACCAATTCTCTAAAACTCGGCTACACATTCAAACTCCGAAACCCATACTAAGATAAGAGTTTCTTAATTACGAACTACGCGCTTCGCAGCGTAAAGCCTACGGCATAGCTTCGCTTAGAGCGAGTCCTTGAGCGTCATTACGAATTACGTTAGCGCAGCGGTAGCGAGTCCTTGAGCGTCATTACGAATTGGTATAACCCCGTGAACTACGTGGGCTGAGCGAAGTCTTTCGCGGAGCGTCTCCAACAGGAGAAGCCCACTCCCCATTTTCAACCTACCAAGTGGTAATATTTGAATACTTTCAACTTACTTAAGCACCTTCAACCCGGAAAACCACCTAAAGTGACTGAATAAGTACCAGTACCTGACCAAAAAACTATGCTGATGAGAATTTGGACTGCTACAGTTGTGCTATCATCTTCTTGGCTGATATCTGGGGTGATAGCTTCTGAGCCACTCAACTCCAGTTCTAGTTTAGTGCAAAAACCTACAATATATTCTCAGTCAACAATTGCAAAACCAGTTATCGTCAGTGAAGCAGAGTTTGGTATCAAAAGGGTTGACTCTGAAGGCCAAACTATTCTTGTTGAAACCAACAAGATACCACTGATTGAGGGCAATGCTTACGGCTGGCGGATTAAGCTGAGAGATTATCAAGGGGAAGTCAAATGGCGCGAAGTTCTGCGCTTGCCAAAACGTCCGGAAACCTGGAGTACAGACAACGGTGAAAACTTTTCCATCTCAACTGATGGCACTACAGCAGAGACAAAGCGCACACAATCAGCTCCAAATGGTGTAATTGAAAATTTTTGGACAATTGCCCCCGGTGATCCAGCTGGTCAGTATAAAATAGAGGTCTTTATTGACGATCGCCTAATCAGTTCTTTTAATTTTGAAACGATTATAGTCGAGCAAAATCGAATGTAATAATGCAAGTTGTCATTTGGCAAATTTTCTTCCCATTCCTAATTCCCCAGTACCTCCATTCCCAAACAACTAGCCAAACCAAATAGTATCTTGGAAATAGAGGTTTGATACTTTTTGGGATGGCGATAGTGAATATAGAAGAATTCGAGCTATTGATCGAAAAACAACCCTCATGTCTCCAGACAATGCCGAAAGCTATGCAAGCTTTGTGGTATGACAACAAAGGTGATTGGCATCAAGCACATGAAATAGTTCAAAATGCCAACGATGCTGATAGTGCTTGGGTTCATGCCTACCTGCACCGACAAGAGGGTGATTTGAATAATGCCCGTTACTGGTATCGACGCAGCCACCAGCCAGAGTTTTCAGGAGAATTCCGTCAAGAATGGGAGCAAATAGCTTCGGTACTGCTGAATAAGGTTCACTCCTATGGATGCTGAGGAATTAATGCGACGTTACGCTGCTGGAGAAAAATATTTTCCAGCAGTCAATTTGAGTAGAATCAAGCTAATAGGAGCCTACTTACCTGGAATTAATTTATGGGGAGCCAATTTGAGCGGAGCTAATCTCGCCAAAGCCAAACTTTGGGGTGCAGATTTGAGTAGAGCTAATTTAGCTAAAGCAAACTTGACTAGAGCAAATTTAAGCGGTGTTAAACTCAATGAAGCAAATCTCCGAGGAGCAAAGCTGAACCATGCCAAGCTGTATGGAGCGAATTTGACTGGAGCTTATTATGATGAAAGCACTCGATTTTCTAGAGGTTTTGATCCTATTAGCAGCAATATGTGTAAGTTAGAAATCTAGCAAAAAACAGCCTTTTACATATATATATACAAATTAAGCATTTACCATCAAAAACTGATAATTGATATCATTGAGCAAAATTTTTCAAATCAATGTTGCGTAAGGGATAGACGCATTATCTACAGATGTGTACCTTAATTATGTAACTAAAACGGAAACATTAAGCACCTTTTGACTGCATTTTGGTGGCTGTTCCTACCAAAATGCAGCTTTTATGGTTATTTGTCCTTTGTCAATACAAATGACTAATGACTTGTGCAATTTAGCTATGTTTTAATTGCTCAACTTCTGGCAAATAAACTTATGAGCGCTTCCATTTGAATTCAATTTCTAATTCCTGCTCATCCTCGGTACGATCATACTCAAATGTGATCGTCACCTCTGATGGTACATAAATGCGCTCTCCTGCAACAGAAATCTGAAAAGCTTTATTTTGCTCTAAAGCGTCTGCTAATCGCCGTAGCTTCGAGACAACTTCTTGTTTGGAGTATGATTTCTCAACATCAATATCCGCTTCGTTATTCATGGCTGGCTCTGCATATAATCAAAGTTAAATGTGATAATTCGCGATGTCCAGATCCCCGACTTCTTTGAGAAGTTAGGGATCTTAGTTCTCACGAATGATTCAGGATTGCTATAGTGATTTCGCTTCATTTAAATTTAAGACAACGAGCAAATTATGACATAAGATGAATTACGCTTCAATCTATATTAGAGATTTAGATGAATTGAAATAAAACTTCCTAATTGTGAGCGTTTGTCTGTGAATTTTTCAATCCCCAATATAGATTTAGGTTAATTTAAATTTAAAACTTGGTAAATTTGACCAATGTTGCAATATATTTAGTAGTCATGTAACCAGGTTAAAATGTTGTAATAAGTTTTCTTGTGGGGTGGGACGGAAAACCTGCCACGGACGAGCGAGACGTCCATTCCACAAGAGTTTTTTTGCATCATTTAAAGGTTGCCACACTACTATTTTCTATTAAGCTAATAATCATTCAAATTGCATCCCCGCGTCTCCCCTTAAGCGCGTCCCCCGAAGTTTGCTCAACGGGGGGAACCCCCGCACGCAACTTCTCTCCGCGTCTTTCTGAGGCAAAGGATTATGCAAGTTAAAGGCAGATTAGCTTACCCAACTATTTTTTAGATAACTTTAATAACTCGCTAATATTTAAAAGCTTAGGAGCATCTTTACTCATAACTAAAGGTAATCTTCCATCCCATTTTTCTATTGTTTGTCTTTCTAAAATCTCAGCAGTTAAACTATCATGCAATAATCTATTTACTTCTGCTTCACCTCTTGCTAAATTAATCTTAGCTTCAGCTTGCTTTACGGCTTTTAAAGCAATAAAATCTGCTCGCTTCGCATCTTGTTCAGCAATTTGTTTTGCTTCTACTGCTTCGCTAAATTTCTCCGAAAAGTTAAAATGAACTAGTGAAATATCATCAACTAAAATATGATAATCGCATAATCTAGTTGTCAATGTAGCGTCAACTATCGATTTTACTTCTCCTCGCTTGATAACTATTTCTTCTGCTGTATAACTTGCCATAACCGCTTTTAAAACTTCTTCTACTGCGGGGTTAATAATTTTGGTGATGATATCTTGTTCATCACCAATCTCTTGAAAAACTATATTTATTTCATTAGGTATGATGTGCCAGTTTAATGCCACATCAGTAAAAATTTCTTGTAAATCTTTAGAAGAAGCCTCAGCAGAAATTTCTTGCTTTTGCACCCTCACGCTGATTTTTTTGACTGTATTGACAATAGGAATTATTGTATGTATGCCTTCTCCTAAAACTTGCTCTTGTACCTTGCCAAACTGCATTAATACGCCGCGTTCTCCAGCACCAACTACCACAAAAGGTGTAAGTAAAATTGTAATTAAAAATAAAATTGCGGTTAGTTTACCAGCATTATTTGTCAATTGAAACTGTTTCATATTGAGTCAGATAATTTTTATTGTGTTTCTAAAAATTTCTCAATAGGTATTCTATAATACTACATTAAATTGGTAGGAATATGCTAATTAATAATTTTAAAGTTGGCGATCGCAGTCTTGGCTCAGTATACATTTAATAAGCTGTGTAGCCAAAAAGATAATAATTTCAGTCCAAACCCCATGTATGATATTTAATGTAAATATACTTATATAACTTAAGCTTAACAATGTTCAACCAATTTTTAAAATCACTGATCCGCTATTGGTTAATAATTCTATTTATTATCAGTTTTACACTTTGTTTTTGCTTAAATAATTTACAGTTTACAACTCTGCAAGCAATTGCTCAAACTCCTAATGCTTCTCAATTAGTCAAGCAAGGTATTGCCAATTATAAAAGTGGAGAATTTCTGGATGCAATTCAACCTTGGAAAACAGCTTTGGAGTTATACCAAAAAAGTAATGATTTTCCAAATGTAGCAATTATTAATGAAAATTTAGCAAGAGTATATCAACAGTTGGGTGAATATGAGCAAGTGCTGAGTTATTGGCAGAAAGTAATTGCTCACTATCGCTCTATTAAAGATTTTACGAAAGTGGGAAGAACATTAACAGAGATAGCACAAGCTTATATTAGTTTAGGGCAAACCGGAAAAGCAATTGGTATTTTGTGTAGTACGGTTGATGCAGAAAACCAAGAAGAATTAGGATGTCAAAAAGCAAGTGCATTACAAATAGCTCTCCAACAAAAGGATAAGCAAGGGGAAATTGCAGCATTGGGAAGTCTTGGTGAGGCTTACCGTTTGCAAGGTAATTATGATATTGCCATTAAGCGTTTTGAAGAGGCTAAAAATAGTCATCTTTATAGTTCTGCGATTTTCAATAGTTTAGGTAATACTCTTGTAAGTCGCGCTCAATTATGGAATCTCCGCGCTAAATCTGCTCAGAAACAAGGCATTATTAAAGCAAGTGAATTTAAACGAAAAGCAACAGAAGATTATCAACAGGCACTGGGATATTTTCTGGCAAGTTTTGAGGAAGCTAATCAACAAAAAAATAAATCTGATGAGATGCGGAGCTTGCTGAATTTAATTCAACTTTATTATTCAGCTAGAGGCATCAATTTATTTGATCTAGCTAAAGTCGATGTATATATTCAAAAAGCTTTAGAAATAATTGATCAATTACCTAATTCTGTAAATAAAGTATATGCTGCGATCGCCATCGCAAATTTACCTGCACTCAATGTTGAATATACTTCACCGTTAACGGAATGTTCAGCAAAATTAAAACAACCAGAGCAGATAAAAAAACTATTTAACAAAGCCATAAAAGTCTCTCAAACACTACGAAACTCACGCTCGGAATCTTATGCTTTAGGAGCGCTTGGTCATTTCTATGAGTGTCATCAGGAATATCAAAAGGCTTTAGAATTAACTAAAAAAGCTCTTTGGATGGCAGATCAGAATTTGCAAGCTAAAGATAGCCTATATTTATGGGAGTGGCAAGCTGGGAGAATTTTACTCAAAGATAGAAACAAAAATCCTGAAGCGCTTGCTTTTTATAAGCAAGCATACAATAATCTAGAAAAATTACGCAGCGATATTTTAATTGCAGACCGCGATTTACAATTTGATTTTCGAGATATCATTGAACCTTTCTATCGCCAGTTAGCACAGTTGCAATTAGAACTAGCTGTATTAGATACTACTAACTTACAAGAACGTAATCAAGTATTAAATAGTGCGTTAACAACAATTAATTCACTGCGATTAGCAGAAATTCAAAATTACTTTGGTAATGATTGTATTCTGACAGCAGTTAATAACACAACAGTTGATGATATTTTAGAGAAAGATACTGCGTTTATCAGTTCAATTATTTTGAAAGACAAAACCGGAATATTGTTGACATTACCCAATCAAGAAAAATATTTAAAATGGATCAATCAAAACCAAGAAGTCTTTCGAGATAAAATCGACAAATTTCGTCAGAGTATTATTGCTGGACAAGAAACATTTACTTACGATACTACACAAGCAGAAACTTTATATGAGTTAATCATTAGCCCCTTTGAAAAATATTTAAATGCACAGCAAATTAAAATTTTAGTATTTATCCAAGATAGTTTTTTGCGTAACGTCCCAATGGCTGCACTTTATGACAAAAAACAAAATAAATATCTCATCCAAAAATATGCCATTGCTACAACTCCTAGCTTACAGTTAACTTCAACAAAAAAACTCAAAATCCAATCAAGTCCAGCTCTAATTTTGGCTGTGAGTCAATCGGCGAAGGTAGATGATAAATTGTTTGATAGCCTCACTAGTGTTCCTTTAGAAATAGAAACAATTCAAAAGCAATTTTCTGATAGTAAAAAGCTTGTAGACCTAGATTTTACGGCTAAGAATTTAGAAAAAGAAGTTAAAAATAGAGTTTATCCTATTATCCACATTGCAACCCACGCACAATTTGAAACAGTTCCAGAGGATACATTCTTAGTTACAGGAGACAATAATAAACTAACAATTAATCAACTAGAAAATTTATTAAGACAAGCTGGTAATGGTTCCAATTTAGTTGAACTATTAGCATTAACAGCTTGTGAAACAGCGGTTGGTGACGATCGCGCCACCTTGGGATTAGCAGGTGTAGCTTTACAAGCTGGTACTAGAAGCGCAATGGCTTCATTATGGTCTGTGGGAGATGAATCTACAGCAGATTTAGTCACAGAGTTTTATAGTAGATTACGTAATTCAGACATGACTAAAGCCCAAGCTTTGCAAGCTGCTCAGTTAAAACTAATTAATGCCAAGAATATTGCAGAGATTAATGACCAATACGATCACCCATATTACTGGGCACCTTTCATTATTATCGGTAATTGGTTTTGAAGCAACAAGAGCTTTTCAAGTGCCTGTATTGCAGACTTACAATCATCTTCCCACTAGGCGATCCTTAGATCTTGCACCTGCCCAATCTCCCGCCAGAGAATAAATTCTCGCTCTTATTAGGTTAAGTCCACTTAAGTGGACTTAAATCTATGCTTTTTGTGAGATTTAGTCTTCTTGAGAGGACTTTTGCTATTAGCCATAGGTTTCTAACCGAATGGCACTAAGAAAAGCGGAAACGCTTATCGATTAAGCAGTCTGCAATTGTTTACGTAATTCTTGCCGGGGTTTGGTCAATCTGGGGTAGGCTTTGGGGCGGCGTTTGGTGACTCGTGGTTCGCTGCGTGCAGGACGTTGACTCAATTTATCCTTGAGGATTTGTACTCTTAGTGTCACAGTATTAGTTATGGTATTGGCTTACTTGTATCAAAGAAAGTATTTCATGAACGAGTAAGCTTTTTCTACCTAAAAAAATTTTTGCACACCCCCTACATACTTGGGGACTTCCATTTTACCGACATAGCGATCGCACTATGGGTCGGTACAAGATCCCAAAAAGCTCTCTCAACAAATCGATACTGCGGCACACTTTGTGAACGCAACTCTTGCACTTTGCATCAAGCACAATCTCCTGAGCCATACATCCATCGTTTAAGAACGTTAAAAGCTCTGGTGCTTCAGCAATTCTCATTTTAAGAATGATAATTATTACCACTAACAACTATGCAAAATT